>DATBKR010000589.1:0-18154 GCA_036555805.1 Hyphomicrobiaceae bacterium
TTCTTCGCCGAGGAGATCCGCAAGAGGGCCGGCGCCGCACCCTTCGAGGCCATCGGCGAGCCGTTCAGCGGCGACTGGCAATCGGAGGAGATCTGCTCAGCCAATACCCCGGACCTCCTCGCCGCTGTCGCCGACCAGCTCAGGCGCGGCGGCCCCCGCTGGACCATCGAGGAGAGCCTCGCCAACGCGCTCGCCCGCGCCAAGGCGCAAGGCAGCGTGTCATGACCGGCGTGTCGTTGGTGGCAGATGGCGGCCAGCGACCAGCCACGAGCTTGTCGCCGGCGCCAGGTAGATTGCAACCTCGCAATCTCGGTCGCTCAGGCGTTGAGCGTCTGCCCAGATTCCGCCGCAAACCCACTCCCCTTTTTCACGATCCTTCACAGTAGACACCCGATTTGCCGGGTTGGCGGCGCTGGTCGTCCGCCGCACCCTTTGCGCACAAGCTCATTCAGCGTGCGAAGGGTCAGTGCCCGTGTCCTCGTTCCGCTTCGCCGTCATCCAGGTCTCCCTCGCCGGGGCGGCTGTCCTCCTGTGCCTGGCCGCGGCGACGCAATGGGCGGCGGCGATGCTGGCGAATCAGCCGGCGCTGGGAGCGCCACTGATCGACCTCCTTGGGCTCAAGCTCTACCCGCCCTGGAAGCTCTTCACCTGGTGGCTCGCCTTCGACGCCCAGGCGCCGCACGTCTTCGCCCGCGCCGGTGGCTGATCGTGCTGCTCGCCTTCTTCGTGCTCAGCGTCCAGCTCTTCATTGCCATTATCGAGTTCAAGCTCACGGTGCTCGCCGGCTTCGTGCTGGTGCCGTTCGCCCTGTTCGGCCAGACCGCGTTCCTGGCCGAGCGCGTGCTTGGCAACGTCATCTCCTCCGGCATCAAGCTGATGGTGCTGGCGATCGTGGTTGGCATCGGCTCGTCGCTGTTCGGGACTCTCATCCGCCCCTCGGGCGAGATCACGCTGACGCAGGCCGCTTCCACGACGGTGCTGAGCTTCGCAAGCCTCGCGCGCTATTTCCCGAAGGAGGTCGTCGGACGCGCCAACGCCGCCCTCGGCGTTCTCAACATGGGCACGGCGTTCGGCCTGCAGTGCCTCGCCGGTCTCATCATCGCCCGGTGGCCCGCGGACGCCGGGCACTATCCGGCGCAAGCGCACCAGGTCGCCCTGGCGGCCGGCCTTGCCTTGCAGCTCGTCGGCCTCGCCGTGTTCCTCGCGCCCAGGCGCCGCCCGCAGCCGGTGCCCATGGCTCTTGCCGTGGCGAGGGCGCTGGGCGTCGATCCATCCATCGCTGCGGCCATGCCCGCACGCTACGCGGCGGCCCTCTCGGCATGGAGACAGCATGTCGCGCGCACGCGCCGGCAGGCAACGGCCTGGCGCCTCGCCGCCGTAGCCTCCATGGCGCTGTGCGTCGGTCTCGGCGGGGCCCTATCGCTGGCACTCAGCCGCCCGGCCGTCGCGCTCCACATGGTCCGGGGGAACCCGCTGATGCACACGCCTTCAAACGGCGCTTCGAGCGAGACCAACGCGATGATGATACTCCTCCCCTGGGAATCCAGTCGCGAGATCCTGGGGCCGCCGATTCAAGACCGTCGTACCATGGTTGAACCCGATGAGCCCTAGCTCCGTTTCGAAGCAGCCTGTCGTTTCCGCAAGCTCCGAGACGCTTCGCGCTACAGAAGCGCCGAGCGAAGGCCCAAGCGCTGCCCAATTGCGCCGTTCCGGCAATTCGATGCGGGCCACTGGATTGCTTCCTGGGCGCCTGCTCCCTCGGATCATCCGCTTCCGTGATGCACCGCGCTATGTCGGCATGGACCGCAATTGCTTCAACTCGGAGGTGCGCCCTCATCTGACGGAAATCCCTGTTGGCAAGCAGGGCGTCGGCTTCGACCGCCTTGAACTCGACGCTTGGGTTGACGACTATAAGACCCGCAACGGGCGTCCCAGCCGCACGAAAGGAGCAATCTCATCGGACGCAAACGAGTACGCGGCCTCATCCTGCGGGCCGGCATCTGGCATGTCGACAAGCGCATCCTCGGGCGGAGAATTTGCCAAAGCACCGGCACAGCCTAGCTCGAAGAAGCCGAGCAGTATTTCGCAAGGCCAGAAGCAAGCCGCCAAGCCCATGTCTCCCGGGGCAAGGCCGATGCGTGATCAAGGGGAGGTCCCGCGCGTTCTCAACGCAAAGCAAGTGCGGGCCATGCTCAGCGTGAGCCAAACGACGCTGTGGCGGATGATCAACGTGAGCAAGGTGTTCCCGCGCCCCACACCCATCTCTGCCCACCGCGTCGGCTGGCGCGAGGCTGATGTGAAAGCCTGGATTAATCGCCGCTTCGGCGACCAGCCTAGCCAGGAATAACGACTCTCACGAAAGACACGAAAATACTGTCAGGCAATGACGCGTGAGAGATGTCCCTCATTCGCCCGCCTCTGTGGTTGGCTCAATCTCGACAACAAAGGTGCGGCCCTTGAGTTGGCGCGCGAATGACGGCCACGAAGCGCGCCGCCGATGAAGTCCAGGGCGCGCTTCATTGCGCCCTGGAACACTTTGCCGCGCAAGCAGAAGCTGGAGCCTTTCTCCAGCTTCCGGTGCGTCGCCCGTCCGATCACGACGCGGCCGGTGCTCGCTCTCGTGGCACCATTCACCGCGACTCGCTGCGCGCTCAAGGACCCTCACGCCTTCGTCAAGGTGGCCTGAGATTGTTTCGCCGCGGCAAGTCAGGAGGGAGCTCGGTATCTCGGAAAGCACGCTCTACAGACTGAGGCGCGACGGCGAGTTACCCGCGCCCATCAGGCTGTCAGGAGCCCGCATTGGCTGGCGGCGCGAAGTCGTTGAGGCGTGGCTTTCCGCACGCGGTAGCGAGGCATCAAGCGGCTAACGCTTGAGGCTTCGTCCGAGGCGGTCGCTTCGGGTTGCCGCCTCCGCCCCTTCCCTCGCACCACGGTGTCAACGTGATCAGCCCATTGCTGCAACGCCTCGCGCACCATCGGCTCCAATCTGCTGTGATCATAGTGTTTGCGCGTGACGCCTTGCGGAGCGTGGTTGAGGATGCGCTCAATCACGTCGGGCCGAATGCCTTGATCGCCAAGCCAAGTCGCGCACGTGCGGCGCATGTCGTGACACGTGCCTTCCTGGTCGATCTCAAATTTGTCGCGAAGGCGGGCCATTGCGCGGCTGATGCTGTGGCGATCGATGTGGCCTTGCGCTGGCGGGCGATCGGCCGGGCGACGCTCGGCATGGGCCGGAAACACAAACTCGGCATCGCCCGCAAGGTCGAGCGCGCGGCGGAACAAGGCGACAGCCTGCCGCGGCAGTGGCACGCGATGCTCACGGCCCGCCTTGGTCGTGCGGCCGTTGATCGCCACAACCTTGCCCTTGCGCATCACCTTGCCGGGAATTGTCCACCCGGCTGCGGCTTCGTCGTCCAAGCTGGCGAGTTCCACGACGCGGGCGCCCCCAACCTCCCCCGCGCGCTGCCCCGTGTAGAGCAACAACTTGAGGATGATCCTCATGGGCTCGCTCAGGTCGCTCGCTTCGATCGCTTCCCAAGTGGCGCGAATGTCCGCATCGCTCAGGGTGTGCTCGCGAGGCTCCGATGCGGAGCGGCGCCCAAGTCCGCTGCATGGGTTGGATTGCACATCGCGGCGCTGCATCGCCCACGAATAGACGGCGCTCACCGCCGCCTTGACACGATCAGCCGTCACCAGCGCGTCGCGTTTGGCGAGTTGATCCGTGAGCTTGATCACATCATGCGGGCTCACCTTGTCAGCGGCGTGGCCGCCGAAGGCGGGGAAGGCATATTTGTTGAGCAGCCACGTGTGATAGTCGCGCGTGCTGTCCCCAATATTGCCATCCTCCTTGAGGCGACGCTCGGCAAGCTCCTTGAACGTCACGGCCGCGCGCTCCGTTTTCCGCTCGGCTGCTGGGTCCTCCCCCCGCTCAACACGAAGCCGAACGGCGAGGGCACGCTCGCGAGCTTCGTGCAAGGGCATCACGCCGCGCGTGCCGATGCGGAGCTTGCGGAGCGTGCGCTTCCCGCCAGGCCGAGGCACGGAATAGACCAGTCGGAACACGGCGGCGCCTTCCGGGGGCTCAACGCCCTTTGCCTTCGCAGCCTGGATTTCCGCTTGGGTCGGCCGAAGCAGGTCGAGCACGAAGCCCACGGGGCAACCGCCCCCGGCGATGCGAATTTCCGTTCGGATTGCGTTGCCCTTCGCGTCGCGGCGACACCTAGCGGAGCCCACAGCCTTGTCGTTGTAGCGAATGGTCGGCATGCTGCCCTCCGTTGGCGATGCGCTCGTTATACGGGAAGACAACCTTTGATGGCAATTCGAGGTTCACATCGAAACGAGAAACGTCGCATATGGTAGTGAAACTACGTCATAATCTCTATTTCTCATGCATCCTGCAGATTGCAGCAGTATTCACTCTGACCAGTCTGGGGGACTGGGGGTCGCGAGTTCAAATCTCGCCGCTCCGACCAGTCAAATCAGCACTCGGCTTGCCAGGGCTTGCGCCACAACGAACGGGGCCAGGTTGCGCATGCCCGCGGGAGCATCGCGGCGTCGCCGCGTCAATCGCGTCGGACGATCCGCAGTCGCGCGACACCAGCAAGGCGCGACTGGGCCGCGTCGCAGGACTTTCGCGCATCACTCGGAGGTAGCCTGCGTGCCGACACGCGCCAGCGGCGGCGCTGGCCTTTCTGCAACAGATGTCGAGGGACTGCCGACTGACAAATTGCAGTCCTGTAACCGTCACAATTTTCGGCTGTAGTTGGGCACAATGAGCTGAGGGACGCTCGCCATCGATGGGGCCGACGGCGAGGGTTGCATCACAAATCAGGCGGAGGAGGCGCCTCAAACGCTAACGCAGCCGGCGGCGCCGGAAAGGCCGGTGCCGTTCTGGCGAGCGAGTTCATTGCGTCATGACGGATCGACAGGAGGTGAAAATGCGAATCATCTTAGCAATCGCACTTCTGGCATCGCTCCTCGCGAGCTGTGCCCCAGGCGGGGGGCCGGAGTGGGTGGACAAAATGAACAAAGACAACACCTCGCACAACATGGGGGGATCCTAAGATCGCGCCTCTGGCATCGCTTCTTGTGAGCTGTGCCCCAGGCGGGGCGCCAGAGCGGGTATACTGCTAACGAGGCTCGGCCCCAGACCAAGGAGGCTTGTCGGGCGTCGGCAGTCGGGAAAGTCCATCATTTCCCTGCATGTTTCTGGTTGCGACTGCCGAAGCCCGCCTCCCCGACCGCCGAATCACCACTCGTGAAAACTCGACACGCCTGCAGCAACTCTTTGGACTCAAGCGGAGCTAGTCAACCTCGAACAGCGGACGAATGGCCAGCATGCCGAATTGGGGGACCCAGTGGCCGACGCCCCGGTAGCTGCCGCGCCAGAGTGCGGGCGCGTCGTAGCTGGCACGGAAATGTGCGACGTAGGCGTCGAGGCAAGACCGGCTCGCCTCGCCCGGCGCGGCGGCCGCGTGTAGGGCCCAAAGGCCCCAGGCGCGGCTGAAGTTGAGGCCGTGGTGGTGCCAGTTGGCGGGCCGGAGTACCGGGCGTGGCAGGCCGGCCCAGGCGAAGAACTCCTGCGCCCAGCGGGCGAAGTCGGAGCGCGGCAGGACCTTGCTGACGAGCCAGGCCCAGTTGGTCGCGACCGCCATGAAATGCCCACCTTCCAGCGCGTAGTCGCAGCCGCCGCCGTGGTCCACGAAATGCGCCTCGATCAGGCTGCGGATGGCCGCCTCGGCCGCGCCATTGCCCGACCACGCCGCGTAGTCGAGCATGTTGAGCAGCGCCCAGGAGTCGCTGCCGTAGCTGCCGCGGCGCGGGTCGGGAGCGCGCCCACAGTAGTAATCCAGCATCGAGCCCAGCACCTCGTCGGCCATGGGCTGCAGTGCGCCGCTGCCGGTGTAGAGCGCATACTCGCGCGCCAGCCGGAGGAACCAGGCGCGGCCATACGGCATCTCGAAGTCGGGGCGGGCGGCGAGCAGCGCGCGCTCCGCGGCCAGCTGCTCGGGCCGCAGCGTCTCCTCCAGAATGGCATCGCAGAGGCCATCGCCGGTCATGCGGGCGTAAGCCGCGAGCGCCCACACGCCGTGCACCGCCGAATGCCAATCGACGCAGCCATGGAAGGCGGCGTGGCAGGTGTCCCTGCGCACGACGTTGGCGCGGATGGGCTCCACCAGCTCCCTGGCAATCTCCAACGGCGCCTGCACCAGCGCCTGCATGCTCTGGACCTCCGCTCCCTGGCGGCGACGTTTTCGGAGGCGCGCCGCTTGCGTTCAGCCGCCTGGCCCAGCCTAGCGCACAGGCGCCACCGCCGTCTTCTTGACCAGCGCGAGGAGCGTTCGGCGGGGCAGGACCTCCACCCAGCCGGGAAGGCCCGGCCGGTCGTTGGCGAAGGCGCCGACGATAGCGGCGGTGGTGCCGGAGATGGCGATGTTGGTGACGAACCTGGTGCGCACCGTGAGCTTGCTGACGGTGCCGTCGGGCGCTACCGCAAGCATGCGGCCCGAGCCATACACGGGCACGAAGACGGTGCCGTCGCGGTCCACCTCGATGCCGTCCGGCCCGGTCTCGGCGTAGTCGATTTCGTCGGCTGAGAAATAGCGGCCCACGTCGAGGAACAGCCTGCGGTTGGCGATCGTAAGGTCGTCGCGCAGGTCGAACTGCCAGACCTTGCGCGCCAGGTGCTCCGAGAGCAGGAGCCGCTTCTTGGCGAAGTCCACCGCGATGCCATTGGCATAGTAGACGCCGTCGAGGAGCTTGCGCAGTGTGCCGTCGGCGGCCAGGTGGAACACCTTGCCGGTGGCCGCGGCGCCCTGCATGAAGATGCCGGAGTCGGTGAAGAACACGCCGCCGCGGCCGTCGGTATGGCAGTCGTTGGGATCGCGCAGCACCTCGCCGTCCGCGGCCGACGTGAACTGGCCGATCTTGCGGCCGGACGCGTCGAGGTGCGCCAGCTTGCCGCCCAGGTGGCACAGCACGATGAACTGCGTGTCGCGGAAGGCAGAGATGGCGGTGGGGCCGCAGCCGGGCTCCCGCCAGAAATCGCGCCGCTGTCCGGCCTTCCACTCCACCACCTTGCTGGCGCCCATCTCGGTATAGAACAGGCGCTCTCCCACCCATAGCGGGCCCTCGGGATAGGACGCCGCCCACCCTTCGTGCGCGGGGTCCTCGGCACGAGAGACCGAGGGCCAGGCCAGCGCAATGCCGGCCCCGGCCACAATGGCGGCGACTGCGGCGGTCCGCACGCCTTTGGCCAGCGGCCGCTTGCCGAGGTAGAGCAGGCCCGCCAGGATGGCGAGCCCGACGCCGAACGCCGTGGTAATGGCCCGGGTGCCGAAGTTGGGAATCAGCCAAAATGTCGTCGCCAGGGTGCCCGCCACATTGCCGAGGGTGGAGACGCTGTAGACGAGCCCCGCCGTCTTGCCGCCTGCGTCCAGGTCCACCAGCAGCAGCCGCACCGCGAACGGCGAGCACGCGCTGAGGAATGCCACCGGCAGCAGCGACAGGGCGAGCGAGGCGGTCAGCACACCGGGGAAGCCGTCGCCCAGGCCCTGGATGATGAGCTGCAGCACAACGTCGGCGGTCTGGGGCACGATCAGCATGCAGGTTGCGGCGAGGGCGACGCAAACGGCGAGGAGCCCAATGCCGGGCCACGCGTCCACCGCATAGCCCCCGGCGAAATACCCCATCATCATCGCGAACAGCACCACCGAGATCAGGCAGGCCCAGGTGGTGATGCCGCTGCCAAAATAGGGGTTGAGATAGCGGCTGCCCAGCATCTCGAACCCCATCAGGGCAAAGCCGATGACGAACAGGGCCGCCAGCAGCCCCAGGCGCGCCGCGCTGCGTGTCGTCATTTCGCCACCGGCTCCGAGAACTCGTCCAGCTTGCGGTTGTGCTTTTCGATGGCGAGCAGCGACTCCACCGGCGCGAAATCGTCGGTGAGCACCTTGCCTGAGCTTCGCTTCGCTACGCGGCGCTCGGGCAGGAACGCGGCGAGGGGATAGACGAACCTGTGCTGCTTCTGCAGGGTTTCGGCGCGCGCCATCAACTCCTCCTGGGTGCGCCGGGGACCGTCGTAGGCGACGGTGACGATGTTGCCGTCGGCGTTGTAGACCTCGACGTTGGCGAACACCTTCTGGATGGTGGCCACCGCCGAGTCGAACATCATGGTGGTGGGTTCGACGTTCTGCACCACCACTCCGCCCGGCTTCAGCCTGGACTTGACGATCTTGTAGAACTCCTCGGTGAGGAGGTGGAACGGCACGAACGGGCCGCGGTAGGCGTCGATCATGACCACGTTCCAGCTCTCGGGGTTCTTGACCATGTAGTTGCGGCCGTCGGAAACGGTGATCCTGAACTTGTCCTCGGGCCGCACGCCGAAATGCTTCTCGGCCAATTCCACCACGGCCGGATCGAGCTCCACGCAGGAGATGTCGAGGGCCGGCATGTGCTTGTGCAGATACCAGGCCGTGCGCCCGCCGCCGAAGCCGATTTCCAGGAGGTTGTCGGCGGCGCTGGCATAGGCGAGGCCCACCGTCATGTAGCGTGTGTATGTGACAGGGAGGGCCAGCACGTTGGCGGAGTCGTAGATCGACTCGGTGTAGAAGCGGCGGTTGTGCCCGAAGGTCATTACCACATCGGTACCGTCCTTGTAGACGTAGATGTTGTTGTATGTGGAGGCGCGCTCCTCGATCAGCCTGGGCTCCGCCAGGACCCGCACAGGGACGACGGCGGCGAGAATGAGGAGCGCCAGCGCGAAGCGGCGGCGCTTCCCGCCTGGGAGGGAGCCTTGCTGCATGATTGCCCTTCGGGATTGGCGTTGATCGGAACGAGCTTGCGGCCCTCCCGCGGCGAGGGGCGGCCGGGTCCCCGTGTTCCTAGTCTCCGGCATGGCGCCTGTGCAAGTCGCAAGCGTTAACCAATTGCAGAAAGCGTGCTGCAATGCCTCCAGGATTGCCTTATTTGCTCGCTATATCGCGGTTCGTCGTCACCGATACGGGAGACCGTTGTCGATCTCCCCTTAAGCGGGGATATCCAGCGCGCTGTTCCCGTAGGAAGTATTCGCCGCTCTCGCGGATTGGCCGTATTCGCGTGAGGTGCAGTTCGCAGGCGATCGATGCTTTGCCCGCACCAAGGATCGGTCGTCTGCAGGCCGCGTCCGGATGCCCATGAGCGCAAGCAGGGCATATCGGGCGCGGCCATCTCATTGCAGGGGTCAGATATCAGCCATCAGCGCGACACCCGGCCAACCAGACTGACTACTGGCCTCCAATCCCTGGCTTTATCCACAGCCTTCCGCGATGCCCTGCGAAGGACATCGTTTTAACAACCGGTGTCGGCTATCGTGCGGCCCGCTGTGCGCGTAAGGGCAAGCTGTTCTTGCCAATCGGGTGATGCGGGGAAACTCGAGTGCGCAACCTTTACAAGGTGTTGGGCATCGCCTCCACGGCCGATGACCAGCGGATCAAGTCGGCGTTCCGGCGCCGCGCCATGAAGACCCATCCGGATCTCAATCCCGGCAGCAAGCATGCCGAGGAGCGCTTTCGAGAGCTCATGCAGGCCTACCAGGTTCTGCGCGACGCGCAGATGCGGGCCGCCTACGACGGCCAGTTGGCGCGCCGGCGAAGCGAATCGAGGCGTCGTTTCGTGCAGTCCGCCGCCGTCATGGCGGCCACGTTCCTCCTGACGACAACCTCTGCGATCTTCGCCGTCGGCCTGCAGGGGATCAGCGTCCACTCCGAGACCTGGCAGATCGCCACCGCCTGGCTCACATCAGTGAAGGTGGAGGGCGCTGCGGACGAGCCCTCCGACAGAACGTTCGGCACGACGGTGATCACACGTACGCCGGCCGGTCAGGCGGACGCGAGAACCGACGCACGCGTGTCCCCGACGGCTGCCAAGGCGGCTCCAAGAGCACGCAGCCTGACCGCAGCCAGGGCGCAGGACAGAGAGAAGGTCGCCGCGGCGTCCCGGAGGACGACTTTGGCAGGGGACGGCAGGCATGCAGAACCCGGCGCGCGCAGCGGCGGACACACTTCGGAACCGGACGGCCGGCAGCTGCCGACCTATTCACCCTACTTTGGCCTGGGGGCATCGGGCCTGCAATAGCCGCCGACGTTCACAGCGGGGGGACGTTGATCTCGGCGGCTGCCGGCGACTCCAGAATGACCGGGGTCGCCGGCAACCACGATTCGCGAAGGTACTGGTGTAGATCTACCGAACAACCGATATCGTGCTTCCGGGGGACGTACGGCGACCAACGGAGGTTGTGATGCAACGTATCGTGCTCCTGACCGGTGCGGCGGCGCTCACCCTTTTCTGCGCCTCGGCCTTCGCACAAGGTGCCGCCAAGGCCCCGAAACAGCGCACCGCCGCGTCCATCGAATGCTCCAGCCAGGCCGACGCCAAGGGCCTGCACGGCACCGCGCGCAAGCACTTCCGCTCCAAGTGCATGCGCGACATGGCGGCCAAGACCGGCAAGGCCAAGAGCGGCCGCGGCCTCGGCTACCGCTGACACTCCGGCCTATGAGCGGCCCTTCCTCAGGAAGGGCCGCATGCCTTCGCGGGCCAGCTCGTCGGCACGCTCATTTTCTGTATGCCCTGCGTGCCCGCGCACCCAGTGCCAGCGCACCTCGTGGCGCGCCTGTGCGGCGTCGAGGCGCTGCCACAGCTCGGCGTTCTTCACCGCCTGCCTGGTGCTGGTGCGCCAGCCGTTGCGCTTCCAGCCTTTGATCCAGCCGCTGATCCCCTTCTGGACGTACTCGGAATCCGTGTGCATATCCACGCGCGCAGGCTGCTTCAGCGCCTCCAGGGCCGAGATGGCGGCCATCAGTTCCATGCGGTTGTTGGTGGTGGCCGGCTCGCCGCCCGACAGCTCCTTGCGGTGGGAGCCAGACATGAGGATGGCGCCCCATCCGCCCGGCCCAGGGTTGCCGGCGCAGGCCCCGTCCGTGTAGACGGTAATGTGCGGCTTGCCGGCCGCGGCCTCGGAGGTCGTGCCGCTGGTATCCGTGGTCATTTCCCCTCCAGCAAGCCGTACTCGCTCGCGCCGCGCACGCCGCGGTGGAACTTGAGCCGGCGCAGGAACTCGGCCGGATCCTTGCGGTTGACCAGCGCGGTGCTGGCCGTGTGCAGCCAGTCGTAGGCGCGCGTGAGCAGGAACCGCAGCGCCGCGCCGCGCGCCAGCAGCGGCAGCGCCTCCCGCTCCTGCCGCGCCAGCGCGCGCACGCTCTCGTAGCCCTTCAGCAGAGCCTGCCCCTTGGTGACGTTGTAGCTGTGGTCGCTCTCGAAGCACCAGGCGTTGAGGGTGACGGCGATGTCGTAGGCCAGCGCGTCGTTGCAGGCAAAATAGAAATCGATGAGGCCCGACAACCGGTCGCCCAGGAAGAACACGTTGTCCGGGAACAGATCGGCGTGGATGATGCCCGGCTCCAGCCCGGCCGGCCAGTTGGCCTCCAGGAAATCCAGCTCCTGGCGCACCGTGTCGGCGAGCCCCGGCACGATCTCGTCGGCGCGCGCCTCGAAGCGGGCGAACAGCGGGCGCCAACCGGCGAGGCCGAGGTCGTTGGTGCGCGTCAGGCCGAAGCCGCGCCCCGCCACGTGCAGCCCGGCCAGCGCCTTGCCCACCTCGGCGCAGTGGCGCGGTTGCGGGCGCCGGATCCACACGCCCTCCAGGAAGGTGACCAGCGCCGCCGGCCGCCCGGCCAGCGTGCGCAGCATGCGCCCTTCCGTATCGCGCACCGGCGTCGGGCACGTGATGCCGGCCTTGGCCAGGTGCTCCATCAGCCCCAGGAAGAAGGGCAGATGTTCGGGCACCACGCGCTTCTCATAGAGCGTGAGGAAGATCGGGCCCTTCTCGGTGTGGAGAAGATAGTTGGTGTTCTCCACGCCCTCCGCGATGCCCTTGTAGGATAGGAGCGCCCCCAGCCCATAGCCGGCAACGAAGGCCGCAAGCTCGTCGTCGGGGACTTCGGTGTAGACGGCCATCTGGGAGCGCGCGCCTCGGTCTCGCCAGAGTTACGCCGGGCCGCCGTCGCGCAGTTCGCGCGGCACATTGAAGGCGATGCGCTCCTCGGTGGTGGCCACGCCCTCCACGGTCACGTCGAAACGCACCCGCAACGCGTCGATGATTTCGGTCACGAGCAGTTCCGGCGCCGATGCACCCGCGGTGATGCCGAGCGTGGCAACACCATCGAACGCCTCCCAGTCAATGTCGGCCGCGCGCTGCACCAGCAGCGCCTTGGGGCAGCCGGCGCGCTCGGCCACCTCCACCAGGCGCAGCGAGTTGGAGCTGTTGGGCGCGCCCACCACGATCATTGCATCGCAGCGCGGCGCAATGGCCTTGACCGCTGCCTGGCGGTTGGTGGTGGCATAGCAGATGTCCTCCTTGCGCGGCCCCACGATGGCCGGAAAGCGCGCCTTGAGCACCGCCACGATGGCCGCCGTATCGTCCAGGGAGAGCGTGGTCTGCGTGGTGTAGGCGAGCCGCTGCGGGTCGCGCGGCTGGAAGCGCCGCACGTCCTCGATGGTTTGCACCAGCGTCGCCGCTCCCGGCGGGAGCTGCCCCAGGGTGCCGATCACCTCGGGATGTCCGGCGTGGCCGATGAGCACGATCTCCAGGCCCTCGGCTAGGTGCGCGCGCGCCTCGGCATGCACCTTGGACACCAGCGGGCAGGTGGCATCGAGGAAGAACAGGCCGCGGTCCTCGGCGGCCGCCGGCACCGACTGCGGGACGCCATGTGCCGAAAAGATCACGGGTGCACCGGTTTTTGGAATTTCGTCCAGCTCCTCCACAAATATGGCGCCTTTGGCCTTCAGTGATTCGACGACGTGGCGATTGTGGACGATCTCGTGGCGCACGTAGACGGGGGGGCCGAACCGCTTCAGGGCCAGCTCGACGATCTTGATGGCGCGGTCCACGCCGGCGCAGAATCCGCGCGGGGCAGCCAGCAGGACGGTCAGGGATGGCCGGGGGCTCCGATCAGTCGGTGTCGAGTGGGCCATTTTGATCTGAGCCATGGTGGCTGGGCGGTGTGAGCTGGGCCGTGGGGTGCGCCATGAAGACGGCGGTGCATTCGCTGGTGGGTTCAGGCTCCGCGTGCTTGGCTCCGGATGGTCTTTGCTCTAGAGTTTGAATCGCCGGGCATCGTCCACAGAGCGCCAACGCGGCGCGGCGTGACGGGAAGGGGAATAACGGTCCGCAAGAGACCGGGCAAGTGTTCGGACAGGGGCTTCGTGACGCAAAACGTGTGCAGGGCATTGGTCTCGGCTGCGAGACCCATCGCTTTCGGCGCGCTGCTCGCCGCTCTCAGCGGTTGCGGCATGTCCTCCTTGACCTCCGGCATCGGCTCGGGCTGGTTCGGCTCCAACAAATCGACCGATGCCGGCTCCGTGGACCAGGACCGGCTGCTGGCCGCGGCCAAGACCGAGACCGGCTCGGTCGGTGCCTTCGGCGACGTGGCCTACGGCTGTCCGCGCTTCCAGGTGTGGGCCCGCGACGGCTACGTCACCATCTACGAGCCCGGCCACGTCGGCGACGGCCTCGCAGTCATGCACCGCGGCGAGATCACCAAGACGGCGCGCGAGTGCGAGATCGCGCCGGGCCGCGTCACCGTGAAATACGGCTTCTCCGGCCGGGTCCTGCTGGGCCAGAAGGGCCGCACCGGCCGCGTAACACTGCCCGTCAACGTGTTTGTCACGGACGCCAAGCGCCAGAAGATCGCCACCGACGCCGCTCGGGTCACGGTCGACGTGGCCCTCGACAACCCCATCAGCTACTTCTCTGTCGTGCGCTCGGTCACGTTCCAGATCCCCGAAGGCTCCCGCCCCGGCGAATACGAGGTGTACGTCGGCTTCGACCGCACCGTCCCCGGCGCCGGCTGAGCCCCCGGGTGCGGCGTGGGGCGGATTAGGCGAAGCCGTAATCCGCCGTCTCCGCCGCGATGCTGATTGCAGCAAGGCAATCACGCCGCCCGCCTTGAACGCACCCCCTGCCCCAGCGTCATGCCCGCGCAGGGGGGCACTTGGACTTGGCGGAAACGTGACAAACATTACGGCATGTTGCGTTGACTTGGGCCCGTCCCCGCGTATCCTGCGATTCGCCAGTCGACGCCTGTGGAAGAGACCGGCCGGCTTCCTCCGAAGCCGGGCCGGCGCCGAAGGAGCAACCGCCCCGGAACCTCTCAGGCAAAAGGACCGCAGGTCGATGGCACTCTGGAAAGCAGCCGGCCCGGCTTGAAGAGAAGGGCCGGCTCACCGAAGGGGTAAGGCGGCCGGCTCAGAAAGCTGTCCGCTCAATCTCTCAGGTTCCGCGACAGAGGGGGCTCCGTCTCGCGCCGCACGGCGCGGGATGCGAGCGACGCGGAGCCTCAGAGAAGACCCCATGGCCGGCGCCTCCAGTTCTCCCGCCTCCCTGCAGTGCACTCCGCTCCACGAGCTGCACGTCTCGCTGGGCGCGCGCATGGTCGCGTTCGCCGGCTACGAGATGCCGGTCCAGTACCCCCCAGGCATCCTCAAGGAGCACCTGCACACACGCGCCCGCGCCGGTCTGTTCGACGTCTCGCACATGGGCCAGGCATTCTTGGTGGGGCCGGACCACGCCGCCACCGCCGTCGCGCTGGAAGCGCTGGTGCCGGCCGACATCCTCAACCTGGCTCCCGGCCAGCAGCGCTACACCCAGCTCCTGAACGAGGACGGCGGCATCATCGACGACCTGATGGTGACGCGCTCCGCGGAAGCCCAAGACGACGGCACCCTCATGCTGGTGGTGAATGCGTCCCGCAAGGCGGTGGACTTCGCCCATATCTCCGAGCGCTTGCCGGAAGGCGTGAAGCTGCAGCCGGTGCCTGAGCGCGCGCTGCTCGCCCTGCAGGGCCCCTCCGCCACTGACGTCCTGGCGAAGCTGTCGGACGTCGCCGCGGGCCTCCGCTTCATGACTGCGGCGGCCGGCAGGGTGGGCGGCATCGACTGCCACGTCTCGCGCTCCGGCTACACCGGCGAGGACGGCTTCGAGATCTCGCTCGCCGCCACCGACGCCGAGCCGCTGGCCCGACTCCTGCTGGCGCAGGACGGCGTGCTGCCCATCGGCCTCGGCGCCCGCGATTCGCTGCGCCTGGAGGCCGGCTTGTGCCTCTATGGCCACGACATCGACGAGACCACCAGCCCCGTAGAGGCGGGCCTTGCGTGGTCCATCCAGAAGCGCCGCCGCGCTGAGGGCTGCTTCCCCGGCCATGCCCGCGTCCGCCGCGAGCTTGACCAGGGCCCGACCCGCTGCCGCGTCGGCATCAGGCCCGACGGTAGAGCCCCGGCCCGCGAGGGCGCCGAGGTCCTCGCCCCATCCGGCGACCGCATCGGCATCGTCACGTCCGGCGGCTTCGGCCCGAGTGTCAGCGCCCCCATCGCCATGGCCTACGTCGAGGCCCGCCACGCCGAGCCTGGCACGCGCGTGGACCTCATGGTGCGCGGCAAGGCCCTGGGTGCCGGCGTCGTGCCGCTGCCGTTCGTTCCGCATCGCTATGCAGGAGGCTCCGCATGACCAGCGAGCGCTTCACCACGGACCACGAGTGGATCCGCATCGAGGCCGGCATTGGCACCGTCGGCATCACGAACCACGCCCAGCAGCAGCTGGGCGACGTGGTGTTCGTCGAGCTGCCCGAGGTCGGCCGCAAGGCGGCCAAGGGCGAGCCCGTAGCCGTGGTGGAGAGCGTCAAGGCGGCGAGCGACGTCTACGCGCCGGTCGCCGGCGAGGTCACCGAGGTGAACGCCGCGCTGGCGAACCAGCCCGCGCTCGTCAACGAGGACGCCGAAGGCAAGGCGTGGTTCTTCAAGCTCAGGATCGCCGATCCGGCCGAGCTCGATGGCCTGATGGACCGCCCCGCCTACGAGGCGTTCGTGAAGGAAGCATTGTAAGGAGAGAAGCTGGTCATGGCGCACGAATACACTGCAACCATCGCCTGGAAGCGCGGCGCGGGCGAAGCCTTCACCGACGTCAAATTCAGCCGCGCGCACACTTGGGTTTTCGACGGCGGCGTTACCGTGCCGGCCTCCTCCTCGCCGCTGTCGGTGCGCGTGCCGTTCTCACGCGCCGATGCCGTCGACCCCGAGGAGGCGCTGGTGGCGGCGCTGTCGAGCTGCCACATGCTGACGTTCCTCTTTCTGGCCGCCAGGCAGGGCTTTGTTGTCGACTCCTACGAGGATGCGGCTGTCGGCATCATGACCAAGAACGAGCGCGGCAAGCTGTACGTGTCCAAGGCGACGCTGCGGCCCCGCATCGCCTTCTCTGGCGCCAAGCAGCCGAGCGACGCCGAGTTGGCCCAGCTCCACCACCACGCGCACGAAGAGTGCTACATCGCCAACTCGGTGCTGACCGAGGTGGTGGTGTCAGACCCTCCGGGTCTGACACCGTAGCTCCAACGGCGGCTGTGAAATGGTGTCAGACCCAGAGGGTCTGACACCCTGCAGAGGCAACATTGCATGCGCTACCTCCCGCTCACCGACGCCGACCGCAGGGCGATGCTGGCCAGCGTCGGCGCCGCCGATATCGACGCCTTGTTCGCCGATATTCCCGCGGACAAGCGCCTCAACGGGCGCCTAGCCCTGCCCAACGCCCAGGGCGAGATGGCGGTGGAGCGGGTGCTCGGCCGGCTCGCCGTGCGCAACGTCCCCGCCGGCTCCGTGCCGTTCTTTGTCGGCGCCGGCGCCTACAAGCACCACCTGCCGGCGACGGTGGACCACCTGATCCAGCGCTCCGAGTTCCTCACCTCCTACACGCCCTACCAGCCCGAGATCGCGCAGGGGACGCTGCAATACCTCTACGAGTTCCAGACCCAGGTGGCGGCGTTGACGGCCATGGAGGTCGCCAACGCCTCCATGTACGACGGCTCCACCGCCTGCGCCGAGGCGGTGCTGATGGCGCACCGCATCGCGCGCCGCAAGCGCGCGGTGCTGGACGGCAACCTGCATCCGCACTACCGCGAGACCGTCGCCACGCTGAGCCGGCTCTCCGGGCACGAGATCGTCGCCCTGCCGCCCGCGCCGCGCGGTAGCCAGGACCTGGCAGCCCGCATCGACGGCGACGTGGCGTGCGTAGTCGTGCAGACGCCCGACTTCTACGGCCACCTGCACGACCTCAGCGCGCTTGCCGACAAGGCCCACGCGGCCGGTGCCCTGCTGATCGCCGTGTTCACCGAAGCCGTATCGCTGGGGCTGGTGCAGCCGCCCGGCGCCATGGGCGCCGACATCGTGGTGGGCGAGGGTCAGTCGATCGGCAATGCCCTCTCCTTCGGCGGCCCCTACGTCGGGCTGTTCGCCACGCGCCAGAAATACGTGCGCCAGATGCCGGGCCGCCTCTCCGGCGAGACGGTGGACCAGGACGGCCGCCGCGGCTACGTGCTGACGCTGTCGGCGCGCGAGCAGCACATCCGCCGCGAGAAGGCCACCTCCAACATCTGCACCAACTCCGGCCTGTGCACCCTTGCCTTCACCGTCCACATGACGCTGCTGGGCGAGGCCGGCCTGCGCCGGCTGGCGCAGTTGAACCACACCAGCGCCGTGCAGCTCGCCGACCGGCTGGCCGCGGTGCCGGGTGTCGAGGTGCTCAACGACACGTTCTTCAACGAGTTCACCATTCGCGTCCCCGGCAACGCGGCCGAGGCGATCGAGCGGCTCGCGGAGAAGGGTGTGCTCGGCGGCGTGCCGGTCTCGCGCCTGGAGCCCGGCCGCCCGGAGCTGGCAGACCTGATCGTGGTGGCCTCCACCGAGGTCAACACCGACGACGACCGCGCCGCCTACGCGCAGGCGCTGAGGGAGGTTCTGTGATGCTGGACCATGCTGCCGCCCCACGCGCGCCTTCCGGAGAGATGGGGGGCACCGAGCCCCGGACCTTCACCGGCAACCGCGGGCTCGCCATCGAGGAGTCTCTGATCTTCGAGATCGGACGCACCGACACCACGGGCGTGGATCTGGAGGAACCGCCGCGGGTCGCGTCCCGCCTTGGCAAGCTTGCCCGCACCGAGCCCATCGGCCTGCCCGGCCTGTCCGAGCCCGAGACCATGCGCCACTACGTGCGGCTCAGCCAGAAGAACTACGGCATCGACACCGGCATCTTCCCGCTCGGCTCGTGCACCATGAAGCACAACCCGCGCCTCAACGA
>DATBKR010000590.1:0-12208 GCA_036555805.1 Hyphomicrobiaceae bacterium
TCAACAGCTACTACGGCGACAGCCATATCCTGTTCGACGTATCGCTGCACGTGAACCCGAACGAGGTGGTGGCGCTGCTCGGCCGCAACGGCGCCGGCAAGACCACGACGCTGAATACCCTCATGGGGTTCGTGCGTCCGCGATCCGGAAGGGTGGTGGTCGACGGCACGCCCACTGAGAGCTTGCGGCCGCACGCCATCGCCCGGCTCGGACTCCAGCTGGTGCCCGAGGCCCGCCGCATCTTTGGCGGCCTGACCGTCGAAGAGAACCTCGTGCTGGCAGGGCTCTCGGCGGAGTCTCGCTGGCCGCTGGACCGGGTCTGGTCGACGTTCCCGCGCTTGCGCGAACGCCGGCGCAGCCTCGGCACGGAGCTCTCGGGCGGTGAGCAGCAGATGCTGGCGATTGCCCGCGCGCTGGTGCGCCGGCCGAAGATCCTGTTGCTCGACGAACCCTTCGAGGGACTAGCCCCGATCATTGTCCGCGATCTGCTGGCCACTTGCCGCGACCTGGCCGCGGCCGGGCAGACTATCCTGATCGTGGAGCAGAACATCGCGGCGGCACTGAGTCTCGCCGATCGCGTGTACATTCTCAACAATGGACACATCGTCGACGCTCTGCCGGCGCAGTCGCTGCGCGAGCGCCCGGAAAAATTGCGCGACCATCTCGGCGTATAGGGAGTCGAGCGGAAGAGCGGTTCGCACTCGCGTCAGACGCCAGCCGCCCTCTGCAGCGCAGGAACGCGCGCCAGTCTGGACTGTTGAAAATGGCCGACCAGCTGCAGGGCTTTGGTGTCGAGCAGATAAATGCGGTGCGCCGCCATATCGATCAGGCCGTCGCTCCGCAGCTTTGCCAACGTCCTGTTGAGGTGGGGGACGCTGAGCCCGAGCACGTCGCTCATCACTTCCTGGGAGAACGGCAAGTCGAAACTGTCGCTTGACGCAAGCCCGACCGCCTCCAAGCGCGAGTGAACCTCGAGAAGGAGGTGCGCCAGTCGCTCCGATGGGGTGCGCCGCCCGGTGTTGATGGCATGCTCGGCGCAAATGATCGATTCCTGCACGGCGAGCCAGCTCAGCGCCAATCCGAACAGCGGCCGCCTGTAGCAAAGGCTGACGTAGCTGCTGAGCGAGCAGACCTGGAGCTTCATATCGCTGAGGGCGGCCACGGAGTAACAGGCCTTCTCGACGAAGCTCCCCGGCAACCCCACCACGTCGCCGGGCATGATCAGGTTCACGATCTGGCGCTTGCCATTGCGCAACAGCTTGTAGCGCGATGCAAAGCCGGACTCCACGAAGCCGAGCTTGCGATACTCGAACCCGTCGACCACCAAATCCCTGCGCTTGCCCACCCTGAGGTCGGCCTCGAGCAGACGCCAGAGACAGTCGAGATCGTCGTCGCCCAACTGGAGAAAGCGTCTCAGCCGCAGAACGAACGGATGTCGTCCCGGCGGGCATCGAACATCGAGACGGGATCTGGCTCGGAGGTGCATGGAAGCAGGGTATCCGCGTGAACTTGTTGTTTCTACGCAACGATCAGGATCAAAGCGACCCCTACCAAAGTAAAGCGCTGCCGGGCGGGCGGCCGCGCTCACGCTGGCCGCCCCGAGTGCTCCTTGTATGATGGAAAGTTTCGCACCGGCCAGCGTCTGACCGCTTGCCGCGGCGCAATCCCGACAGTCTGCCCCGTGGCCGAACACGTCGTGCTCGTCGCCAAAGCGCAATCCGCCCGTGTCGACCCCAATAGCCGGCTCAGAAGCTCATGCTATTTCTATTTGGGAACTTGTAGCGGATGAGCCACAGTTCGAGCGCTGCCAGGTACGCGACGAGGAGACCGACGCCGACGTCGACTTTCATCGCTCCCGAACGTGGAAAAGCCAGCATCGACGGGGACGCAACGAGCCAGAGGCCAAGAAGGACCATAACCCACTCTTCCCATTCGGCGAACGCCATGAGGGCCGCGACGGAAGCTGTGACGAGCAGGACGCCGACCGCCCACGTGTCGAGGCGGGCCGGCCGGTACCTGAAACCAAACAGCCAGGGGGCCAGGAAGAGGAACGTCCCAAGCGCGAGCTTGTAGGCGTCCAGAACCGACCACTCCTGCCACCTGCGCTTTGTGGGCCTCCTGCGCAGGCCCCCTGCGGCTCTGCCATCAACCATGTGGCCGACTCGCGGGTTGGAGTGCAGTCCACCGCACCGGGCTCCATCCTATATCATGGAACGCCGAAGGGAGGCGCGCCGTTTCAAGATATTTCCAATCACCGGACCTGCGGAAGCGTCTCGAACGTGTGGAACGGCGGGGGCGACGACAGCGTCCATTCCAGCGTGGTGGCGCCGGCGCCCCACGGGTTGGCCGGCGCTCTCTCGCGGGCGATGAAGTAGGAGTAGAGCATGCCGAAGACGAACACGAGGGTGCCGGCGGCGGTGATGTAGGAGCCCACCGACGACACGTGATTCCAGAAAGCGAAGGCGTCCGGATAGTCGGCTGTGCGCCGCGGCATTCCGGCAAGGCCCAGGAAATGCTGCGGGAAGAACAACACGTTGGCGCCGATGAAAGTGAGCCAGAAGTGCAGTTTGCCGAGCGCCTCGTTGTACATGTAGCCGGTCATCTTCGGGAACCAGTAGTACCAGCCGGCGAAGATGGCGAACACGGCGCCGAGCGACAGCACGTAGTGGAAATGCGCAACGACGTAGTAGGTATCCTGGAGCAGGCGATCGACGCCGGCATTGGCGAGCATCACGCCCGTCACGCCGCCGACGGTGAACAGGAAGATGAAGCCGAGCGCCCACAGCATCGGCACGCGAAACCGGATGCTGCCGCCCCACATGGTGGCGATCCAGGAGAACACCTTTACGCCGGTGGGCACGGCTATGATCATCGTGGTGAAGGCGAAGAACGCCTGGGCGTTGGAGCTCATCCCCGAGGTGTACATGTGGTGTCCCCAGACGATGAAGCCGATGAAGCCGATGGCGATCATGGCGTAGGCCATGCCGAGGTAGCCAAAGATCGGCTTGCCGGAGAACGTGGAGACGACCTCGCTGATGATGCCGAACCCGGGCAGGATCAGGATGTAGACCTCGGGATGCCCGAAGAACCAGAACAAATGCTGGTAGAGGACCGGATCGCCTCCGCCATCCGCGGCAAAGAACGCGGTGCCGAAATTGCGGTCGGTGAGCAGCATGGTCAGCGCGCCGGCCAGCACCGGGAGCGCCAGAATGAGCAGGAGAGCCGTGACCAGCACGCTCCACACGAACAGCGGCATCTTGTGCAGGGTCATGCCTGGCGCGCGCATGTTGAAGATGGTGGTGATGAAGTTGATGGCGCCGAGGATGGAGGAAGCACCCGCCGTGTGCAGGGCCAGGATCACGAAGTCCGGCGCCGGACCCGGATGGCCCTGGGTGGAGAGAGGGGCGTAGAGCGTCCAGCCCGCACCGGCACCCGCGGAACTCGGCTCACCCTCGACGAACATCGACGTGATCAACAAGGTAAACGCGGCCGGCAACAGCCAGAAGGTAATGTTGTTGAGGCGCGGGAACGCCATATCCGGCGCCCCGATCTGCAACGGGACGAACCAATTGCCGAAGCCGCCGATCAGCGCCGGCATCACCATGAAAAAGATCATGATGAGACCGTGCGCGGACATGACGACGTTATAGGCGTGACCGCTGGAGAAGTACTGGAGGCCGGGGTTCTGAAGCTCCAAGCGCATCAGGACCGACAGCACGCCACCCACCAGCCCGGCGCCGATAGCGAACGCCAGGTACATCGTGCCTATATCCTTGTGGTTGGTGGAAAAGAGCCAGCGGGTCAGTCCGGCCGGCCGATCCCCCAAGCCTTCAACTCGAGTAGCGACCATGCTGTAGCGCGCCTGAACGCTGCAAACGCGGCTTTAACCCGCGATTGAAGGGCCAGGTTCCCAGGTCGCACAGCGTGGTATTGTCGCAAGGCACCGATGCCATTCAGTCAGCTTCACTACCTGCCGCTTTCCCCGCCGTTCTTTGCGATCCTGGCGGGACTGTTCCTCGCGCTGGTTGTGCTCTTCCAGATTGGCGTCCTGCGATATGCCTACATGCGCCTCGGCATCGGCTCCCGCGCTGCGATGCTGCTGCTGCTGGCTTCATTGGTGGGCAGTGTGATCAACATTCCGCTGGCCCAGCTGCCCGAACAGCACGTTCTCTCGGGCCGAGAGGTCGATTTCTTCGGGATGCGTTACGTCGTGCCGGTGGTGGTCGATTGGCCCGGCACCGTGATCGCCATGAACGTTGGCGGCGCGCTGATCCCCAGCGCAATGTCGCTGTACCTGCTGGCAAGGCACGGGTTGTGGGGCCGTGGCCTGCTGGCGACCGCCATCGTTGCTGCCATATGCCACTGGCTGGCCCAACCGGTCCCGGGCATCGGGATAGCCCTGCCGGTGCTGGTCCCCTCGCTCGCGGCTGGGGTGGTGGCGCTGCTGCTTGCAAGGCAACACGCCGCGCCGCTTGCCTACATCGCCGGCAGCCTCGGCACGCTCGTTGGAGCGGACCTGCTCAACCTCAACCGATTGCAAGGGCTGGGCGCGCCCGTGGCCTCCATCGGCGGCGCCGGCACATTCGACGGGATCTTCCTGACCGGCATTCTGGCGGTCCTGATCGCCGGCATCTCCGGCGGAAGGGGCGGCCCGGAGCCGACCCGGGTGCCGCCGACGAGCGGGCCTTAGCAGGCTTTGCGCGAGGAGGTGCCCCGAACCGAGCCGGTTCAATCCCTGCACTTTGGCCTGGGCCGCATCCGCCTGCAGATGCGGACATTCACCATCCTGCGCTACAGCGGCATGACCCCGGCAGCCCACAACCACAGCCCGGCAAACAGCATCGACGCGACGGTGATGGGCACGCCGGCGCTGGCATGATCGCGAAGCGATAGCCGGACGCCGGCCGTCGCCGCGCGCTCCGCCACGATCAGATTGGCCAGACTCCCGACGAGCAGGAGATTGCCGGCAAACGTCGACAGGATGGCAAGCCCGACGAGCGTCCCCTCCGGAATGCCGTGCCACACCTGCAGGATCGTCACGACAGCGGGAACATTACCGATCGTGTTGCTCAAGAGAAGCGAGATTGGCGCCAGAAGCGACACGCGATCGGGCAGCAGGCCCTGCGAGACGAGCAGCTGCAGTGCGTCGTCGGGCAGTCCGGTGCGCCCGAATGCATCGTTCACGACGAACAGCGACGTAAACAGGATGAGAAGCGGCAGGTCGATCTCGTCGAGGAGCTGCCGGCTCGGCACCGTTCGGCTCACGATCAGGCAGGCGGCGACAAGAAGGGCCGATATTTCGCGCGGCAGAGATGTCGTGAACAGCGCGAGGAGCACGACCAGAGCCACCGCGCAGGTGCCCGTCTGCCGACGGTCGATGGGGGGCGCGATCATTGCCGCGTCGCTGGCCTGCGCGTCCAAGGCCGGTCTCCAGGCGGCGGCCACGCCCGCAAACACGATGCCAAGTCCGACAACGGTCGGCACGAAGGCGATCGCGGCATAGGACCAGAACGACACCCGCCCAACCTGGCCGATCAGGATGTTCTGAGGGTTGCCGATGAGGGTTGCCGCGGACCCCACGTTGCTGGCCGCCGCAAGCGCGAACAGGAACGGGCGCGGATCGAGCTTCCTTGCGGAAAGTCCGGCGCACAGGAGCGGGGTCATCGCGAAAACGACGATATCGTTGACGAGGAGCGCTGAAAGCGCCCCGCCCAGAACGATGGTGAGTGCGAGCAGGCGCAGCGGCCGGCCGGCCTGGCCTGCGATCCACGCTGAGGCCGCCGCGTAGAAGCCCGCAGCCCCTACGCGCGCGGACAGAACCATGAGGCCGCCCATCAGCAGCAAGGTGGGAAAATGGATCGCGGCCGCGATGTCGCCGGCCGGCACTGCTTCTGTAACGACGAGGATGACGGCGGCAACGAGGGCGATTCCAGACCGGTCGATCTTCAGACCGGGAATGCGCCCAAGCGCCATACCCACGTAGGTCAGCACGAAGACACCGGTGGCAAGCGATGCCATGGGCGATGTCATGGGCTGCACGGCTCACCCTCGGTCGTTTTCGGCAGGCCGCTGAAGCGGCCCACCGCCATGGCTGCGGCCGACAAGGCCACGCCGCGACGAGCTTTGTACCGCGATGTCTACGCGGGCCAGGCTGCTTGCAAGCATCCATTCTCCTTTGGTCACGGCCCGGTAGAGATCGGTGGTGCCGGTTGCCAGCCATTGGCGCGAGTGGGAAGCCCGGATATGGCTGGAACCCGGTCGCCGACCGTGCGTTGCCGCACAAGGGTGCGAAATTCGAGAGATCGATAAGTAGGACC
Organism: Hyphomicrobiaceae bacterium; assembly: GCA_036555805.1. GTDB lineage: Bacteria > Pseudomonadota > Alphaproteobacteria > Rhizobiales > Hyphomicrobiaceae > AWTP1-13. Next base: position 6,318 of record DATBKR010000590.1, read on the forward strand.
CGGGAGTTTCTGGACCGGACCGCCGGAAGCTCCCGCGCTCTTTTGCGGAGCGGGAAAAGATCACCGGCCGCGACATCGCCGGGCGGACCCTCGTCGAGAGAGGCGATAGCTGGCAGTTGAGGCGCCACGATGCTGCTGACGATCCTGCTCAGAGGGGCAGCCGCCCTTACGCTTCTGGCGAGTCCGGTACTGGCCCAGGATCGCACCGTCAAAACGACGGCCGGGCCAATCAGAATTGAGACGCTGGCGAGCGGCCTCAGCCATCCGTGGGGCCTCGCCTATCTGCCCGACGGGCGCATGCTTGTGACCGAGCGGCCGGGCCGGCTGCGTCTCGTGGCGAGCGATGGTACCGTCTCCCAACCCCTGCGGGGCGTCCCGAAGGTGTTCGCGGTTGGCCAGGGTGGGTTGCTCGATGTCGCGATCGACCCGAATTTCAAGGACAATCGCCTCGTGTATCTCTCTTATGCCGAGTCGGGTCGGGGCGGAGCCTCCACCGCCGTGGCGCGCGCCGAGTTCGGCGCGGACGGCCTGCAGGATGCGCGCGTCATCTTCCGGCAGACGCCGAGAGTAGACGGCCCCAACCACTGGGGCTCGCGGCTGGTCTTCGCCCGCGATGGGACCCTGTTCGTGACCCTCGGCGAGCGGTTCAAGTTCGGAGTTGCCCAGGATCTGTCCAACACCCTCGGCAAGATCGTGCGTATCAACCCTGACGGATCCATTCCCAGGGACAACCCCTTCGTCGGCAAGGACGGCGCGCGGCCCGAAATCTGGTCTTATGGACACCGGAACGTCGAGGGGGCGGCGATCCATCCGGAGACCGGCGTGCTCTGGTCGGACGAGATGGGGCCCATGGGCGGCGACGAGCTCAACATTCCCGAGGCGGGCAAGAACTACGGCTGGCCGCTGGTCAGCTGGGGCAGCCACTACGATGGCCGGCCAATCCCGAAGCCGCCCACACGCCCCGACCTGGCAGCACCCGTCTACTACTGGAATCCGGTGATCTCGCCCTCGGGCATGACGTTCTACACGGCGGATGCCATTCCGGCCTGGAAAGGCAGCCTCCTGATCGGAGGCCTTTCCGCGAAGGCTCTCGTCCGACTGACACTCGCTGGCGGGAAGGTGACGGGTGAAGAGCGCATTCCCATGGGAGCCCGCATCCGCGACGTCAGGCAGGCCCCGGACGGCTCGATCCATCTCCTCACGGACGAAGACAACGGCAAGATCCTGCACCTGGTGCCCGAGCAGCGGGGAACTTGAGACCTCGGCGGCAGCCCTCGCTCTTGATGACGCGATTCGGACTGGCTGAGCGTCGCCGAAAAGACGCAGAAGAAAGAACCGCGCGTTTGCGCCAGGAAGCGGAAGATGCTGAACGGCGCCGCAAAGACGCGGACGAACGTGCGGCGGCGATCCGCCGTGAAGCCGAAGAGGCGGAACGTCGCCGCAGGGAAGCGGAGGAGCGGGCGACAGCGTTACGTCGGGAGACGGTGCCGGCACCGCGTACATAAAGAATTCCTGCTGAAAGCGAGGTCTCGCGCATGCGCCACAAAGCCGTTTGGCAGGGGACCGAAGTTGGCCTCGGCCTTGTGCTGCTGGTGGCCGTGGCAACGATGGGCGCGTCAGCCGAGAGTGCTCGGCAACCGGAGATCGTGCCGCGCTCGGCTTGGGGTGCCAAGCCCGCTCAGAAGGATCTGATGACACCCCAGACTCCCCGCGAAATCGTCATACACCACACATCATCGAGGCAGCAGCCTAAGCTGAACCTGGAGCAGAAGCTGCGGGGGTTGCAGAGCTTCTCGCAAACGCCGGGACGCGTGAACGACAAGCCGAAGCCGGTATGGGGCGATCTACCCTACCACTTCTATATCGATGCCGCGGGCCGCATCGGCGAAGGTCGCGATGTCAACTATGCAGGTGACAGCAACACGAGATACAACACTGCAGACCGTCTACAGATTGTGCTCGAAGGAAATTTCGACAAAGATCAACCGACACCGGAGCAGCTACGCGCGCTCGATCAGCTTGTGATATGGCTGGCCACCAAGTATCGGGTGCCGTCAAGCAAGATATCGGGGCACAATGACCACGCCCCAACGGATTGCCCGGGGCGCAACTTGAAAAGCTATCTCCCACAACTGCGTGACAAGGTGACGAAGGCGTCTCCTCCCGGCTGATTGGATTCTCGCCATGGCCCGCAGATACAGGCGACCGCGGTGGGACGGCCAAGGCGCCGTCGCGCCCCCTGGCTGACGGGCGCCGGCGATCCCATATAATGGCTTGGCTGCCAATGGCCTGGCTGCGGGTGTCAGACCCTCTGAGTCTGACACCTTGCGCCAACCTGAGCTATGGTGTCAGCCCTGGAGGGTCTGACACCTGCACTGACTCCGAGACGATGCGGGGACCCGAGATGCCGACCAATTTCGTCAAGACCGGCCTGCTGCTGGCGGTGCTCACGGGCATTCTGGTGGCCCTGGGCGCGCTCGTGGGCGGGGCTACAGGCGCCGTGATCGCCTTCCTGGTGGCGGCTGCCATGAACCTTTTCAGCCTCTGGAAGTCGGACAAGCTCGTGCTCAGCATGTACGGAGCCGAGGAGGTGGACGAGCATACGGGCGGCGAGTTCTACACCATCGTGCGCGACCTGGCCGCCAAGGCCGGGCTGCCGATGCCGCGCGTCTACATCATGAACAACCCGCAGCCCAACGCCTTCGCCACCGGCCGCAACCCCCAGAACGCGGCCGTGTGCGCCTCCACGGGGCTCATCGAGATGCTGACGCCCGAGGAGGTTGCGGGCGTGATGGCACACGAGCTGTCGCACGTGAAGAACTACGACACGCTCACCATGGCGGTAGCCGCCACCATCGGCGGCGCGGTATCCATGCTCGCCCAGTTCCTGCAGTTCGGTGCGATCTTCGGCGGCAACCGCGAGAACAGCAACGGCGTGGGCTGGATCGGCGTGCTCGTCGCCGCCATCGTGGCGCCGCTGGCCGCCGCGCTGGTGCAGATGGCCGTGAGCCGCTCGCGCGAGTACCAGGCCGACCGGCTGGGCGGCATGATCTGCGGCCACCCGCTGTGGCTGGCCTCGGCCCTGCGCAAGATCGAGACTTATGCGCGTGGCATCCCCAACGAGCCGGCCGAGGCGGCGCCGGGCACCGCGCACCTGTTCATCATCAACCCGCTCACCGGCCAGGGCATGGACAACCTGTTCTCGACCCACCCCAACACCGAGAACCGCATCGCCGAACTGGAGAAGCTGGCGGCCGAGATGGGCCCTGCTGCGTCCTCCACGCCCTCGTACGCGCGCGGCCCCGGCGGCACGGCTGCGGGCCCCTGGGGCGGCGTCCCCGAGCGCCCCCGCGGCCCCTGGGGCTGAGCAGGTGTCAGACCCGCGGGTCTGACACCGTTGCACAACCGGGGTTGGCTCATAATTCCGCATCGGCGTGGAGTCAGGGGGTCTGACCCCACGTCATAATCGCACCGCGATGCAGCGCTAGGGCTGGCACCGCAGCCCCGTCGCGGGCCGCCCTCCGCCTTCCGGCCATTCAGCGCATTCCTTGGAGCATTCGCGTGAGCACGAACGATTTCGGCCGCCGCTCCGGCCCAACCCGGCGCGACGTGGGGCTGATGGGCCTCGCCGTTGCGCTCGGTGCCGGGCGCCTGGGCGCCGGCAGCGCGATGGCGCAGCAGGGGGGTGCGGGCGGCGCTTCCGCGCTGCCGGCGCTCATCCCGCGCGCGGCGATCTTCGGCAACCCCGACCGCGTTTCCGTGCAGCTCAGTCCCGACGGGCGCTGGCTCGCCTGGCTCTCACCCGCCAATGGCGTGCTCAACGTGTCGGTGGCGCCGGTGGCCGACCTGGCGGCGGCGCGCACCGTCACGAACGCGGCGAAACGGCCGGTCTACGGCTACATCTGGGCTTACGACAACCGCACCGTCCTCTACGTCGACGACGCCAACGGCGACGAGAACCTGCGCGTCTATGCCGTAGACGTGACCACCCAGACCAAGCGCGACCTGACGCCGCTGTCGGGCGTGCAGGCCCAGCTCCTAGGCGTATCGCCGAAGCGGCGCAGCCTCACCGCTGTCGGCCTCAACGATCGCGACGCGAGCTGGCACGACCTGTGGCACATCGACATTGCCACGGGCGAACGGCGCCTCGTGCGCGAGAACCGCGACCAGATCAGCGGCTACCTCGCGGACCAAGACCTGCTGCCGCGGCTCGTCACGCGCAGCCAGCCCGACGGCGGCGATATCGTCTACGAGGTGAAGGGCGAGACGCTCAAACCGCTTCTCACCATCCCGTTCGGCGACAGCATGACCTCGGGGCTGCGCCACATCACGGCCGACGGCAAGGCCTGCTATCTCACAAGCTCGATCGGCCGCGACCGCGCCGCCCTCTACCGGCTCGACCTGGAGACGGGCGCGCAGACCCTCGTGGCCGAGCACCCCAAGGCCGACATCGGCGGCACGCTCGTGGACCCGCGCAGCTATGAGGTGGCTGCCGCGTCAGCCGAATACGTGCGCGATGAATGGATCCCCATCGACCCGAAGGTGGGCGCGGACCTGTCCTGGCTCAACGACCGGATCAAGGCCGATTTCAGCGTTACCAGCCAGACCGAGGACGACGCCCGCTGGACGGTTGCGGGCAGCAGCCCCGAGCTGCCGGCCGTCTATTACCTCTTCGACCGGCCCGAGCGCCGCCTGACCCGGCTGTTCTCGGCCCGCCCGCAGCTGGCGGGCTTCACGCTGACGCCCATGCAGGGCCAGGTGCTGCGCTCGCGCGACGGCCTCGAGCTCGTCTCCTACCTCACGCTGCCGGCCAACGAGCGTGGCCCCCGTCCGGCGCGCCCGCTGCCCATGGTGCTTGTCGTCCACGGGGGCCCATGGGCGCGCGACACCTACGGCTACGACCCCGAGCACCAATGGCTCGCCAACCGCGGCTATGCGGTGCTGTCCGTCAACTACCGGGGCTCCTCGGGCTTCGGCAAGGCGTTCGTCAACGCCGGCGACCTGGAGTGGGGCGGCAAGATGCACGACGACCTCATCGACGCCGTCAAGTGGGCGACCGCGGAGGGCATCGCCGAGGCGGGGCGCGTGGCCATCTTCGGCGCCTCCTACGGCGGCTATGCCGCGCTGGTGGGCGCCACCTTCACGCCCGATGCCTTCCGCTGTGCCGTCAGCATCGTTGGCCCCAGCAACCTGGAGACCTTCATCGCCTCGATCCCGCCCTACTGGCAGTCGTTCTACGAGAACCTGGTACGGCGTATCGGCGACCCGCGCACCGAGGCCGGCCGGGCGCTGCTCAAGGCGCGCTCGCCGCTCACCCGCGCGGGCGCCATTGCCAAGCCGCTGCTTGTCATGCAGGGCGCCAACGACCCGCGCGTGAACAAGGCCGAGTCGGACCAGATCGTGGCGGCGGCGCGGGCGCGCGGCCTGCCGGTGACCTACGTGCTCTATCCCGACGAGGGCCACGGGTTCAGCATCCCAGCCAACCGCATCTCCTCCTACGCCATCATCGAGGCGTTCCTGGCCAAGCATCTGGGAGGGCCCCGCTTCGAGCCGATCGGCGACGACCTCAAGGGCTCCGCGCCGAAGGTGCAGGGGGCCCGGTACGTGCCCGGCCTGGAGGCGGCGCTGGCGGCCCGCTGAGGGTCCGGCGCCCCGGTCACCGCGGCAGCGGCCTGACCGCACGACCCGACCCACGATCGCCGCCGACGCCGTGCAAGTTCGCCAGATCGGCGCAACGCTGGCCCAACGGCCGCGGGGCGTTGCGAGCGCGGCTGGTGATTGCGTGCAACGTTATAACATCTTATACCCCGCGGCTGCCGACGCGCGGGTGCGCAGGGGCGGCGACTGGGTGCGGGCGGGGCGCGGGTCAGGCACGAAGCCAGGAGGACCGA
>DATBKR010000591.1:0-10654 GCA_036555805.1 Hyphomicrobiaceae bacterium
GACGCCATCCCGGTGCACATGCTGACCAAGGAGGCCGTGCAGCTGTTCCTCAACAAGCTGAAGCCGGACGGCGTGGTGCTGCTGCACACGTCCAACCGCTACCTCGACCTCAACTCGGTGCTGGGCGCCATCCTGAAGGAGCTGCCCGAGGGAACGGCCGCGATTACCGTCACCGACCGCGCCGCCAGCGGCGGCTACGGGCAGTCGATCTCGTCCAACGTCATCTTCGCCAAGAGCGAGGCGGCGCTGCAGCCCTACCGGTCGCTCGACGGCGTGACCGACATGGACGACGGTGGCCTCAGCGCCTGGACCGACGACTACTCCAACATCCTGGACCCCCTGCTGCGCGGGTTGTTCGGGCGCGGATAATGCCCCGGCTCCGGCGCCGGGAACCCTGCGCAATGGCGGCAGTAGGGCGGCACTAAGCAGTCGGCACGTGACACCGACTGCGCCCTATTGCCCGACCTGCCTCACCCCCGCTGTGCCGCCTTGAAGCCGGCCGCGACGGCCTCCTGCTCGGAGCAGAACCAGCGCTCGCCGCGCGCCTTCTGGACCCGCGCGCGCTCGTAGTCGGGCGACCATGGCAGCACGTAGACGCGCGCCGACCCGGTCACCCGGCCCTTGATGGGACAGCCCTCGGGCGCCCGGCGCTTGGCCTCCTCCCACAGCTTGGCGCGATATTCGGCAGGCCGCTCGACATCGCCGCTCCACATGCCCGCCTTGGCGGCACGCGCCTCGCGCTCCTCGGCGGCGTAGCGCGCCAGGATGCCGCCCCCGGCGAACAGGTGGCCTTCGCGCACCAGTTCCGCCCCCAAATCCTTCCGGCCCACGGCGCAGCGCCCGAGCGCGTGGCCGGCATCGTCTCTGCCGCTCAGCGCGCAGCTCACGCGCTGCCCGTCGACGAGCCTGGAGAGGGCGATCTCGGCCGCCGCGCCGCAGCGCCACGACCGCCCGGCCCTGCCGCAGCGCTGCTCGGCCTCGGGCGTGTCGATGCCGGTGAGCCGCAGCACGGTACCTCCGATGCGCAAGGTGTCGGCGCCGACCGCATAGGCGTAGCCATGCAGCGACTTGCTCCCGCCGATCAGCGGCAGATTGCTGAGCACGGCGAGCCCGCCCAGGCCGCCGCCGTTGCCGATCCAGGCCGCCCCCGCTACCAGCAACGCCAGCCCGGCCAGCATCGCCGTGACCCGCGCCGGCAGGGTGGGAGGGCGCCAGGCGATCGCGCGCCCGAGCACCGGCAGCAGGCTCGCCATGAGCACGACGCCGATGACGAGCGTCACCACGGCCTCCCGATCCGGGCCCAGACCGCGCCAGCGGCCGATGCCCGCTCCCAGGAAGATGCCTCCAACCAGCCCCACGGGAACGCCGATCAGGGGTGGCGCGACCGTAGCGGCGATCCGGCGCACGATCGATCCGATCGCATGCAGAAAGAAGGTCCAGCCGGCCTGCAGGGCAAGGCCGAGTGCGCCCGCGCCCGCGCGCGCGCCCTGGTGCATCGCGCCTCCGGCGGCGCGCGAGCCCGCCGCCAGCGCCACACCCGCCGCCTGCATCTGCTGTCCCGCGGCGCGGCGGGCGTCGATCACCCGCTGGCGCCGCGCATCGCGCCGCACCTTGATGGTGGTGCGGATGTACTTGTGCCATTCGAAGCCGTCGGACTTCTTGCGCCAGGTAGACATGCGGCCTTCCCCCTGAGCGCTTCCGGCACCGCACCCCATGTGCACCGGACGCGAGCTGTCAGGTCTCTGCGGCAGTAAAGGTCTGCCGCCGAATCGTGGCCCTGATGGGACACCTTTGGGCGCGTCAGTTCAAGCAGTGCCATGCCCGCCGAGGACGGCGCCAGGCTGGATCGGGCCCGCCGCGGGCCGTCGGCCCCTTGTTACACAGCCCGGCTGCTTTGGGGGCCGCCCGGGCGGCTGGGCGAGGCAGCTGGGCGAGGGTTGCACAATGTCCTGCAACGTCTAATACTGCCTTGGCCTTTGGCGGGCTGCGGCGAGGATACCGAGGCGGGATGCTTGTTGTGCAGAGCAACACCAGGTTTCAAATCAGGCCCCTCTACCTGCAAGTTCGCGACGCGCTGCTGGAACGTATCAAGGACGGGCGCTGGAAGCCTGGAGCCAACCTGCCGAGCGAGATCGACCTCTACCGCCAGCTGGGCGTGAGCCTCGGCACCCTGCGCAAGGCGCTCGGGGTGCTGGAGACGGAGCAGCTCATCACCCGCGAGCCCGGGCGCGGCACGTTCGTGCGGGACCACCAGGCCGGCAGCGCGCTGGGCCGCTTCAATCCCATCCGCGGCGCCGACGGGGCTCCTCTCCGCGGCCAGGTCAGATCGCGGAAGGTCGAACTCGCCCAGCCGACGGCAGCCGAGCGCAGCGCGCTGCGCCTCAAGATCGGCGACCAGGTCGTGCGCATCGACCGCATCAGGGCGCTCAACGGGCGCCCCTTCGCCTACGAGCAGGTCACCCTCTCCGAGCGGCACTTTCCGGGCCTCGCCGGCGAGGCCGCGTTTCCGGACGAGATCGAGGAACTGGCGCAGGACCGCGGCGTCATCCTCGCGCGCGCCGAAGCCAAGGTGAGACTCGCGCCGGCCTCGGCGGCTGCCGCGCAGGCGCTTTCGCTGGCCGAGCGCACGCCCGTGCTCTCCGTGGAGCGGGTGGCGTTCGATACCGATCACGAGCCGATCGAGACCATGACCGCCTATTACGACTTGCGCGACGAATACTGCCGGCTCGACCTGCGCTGAGTGCGGAGGCGGCCCGTTGGGGCGTGGGCAGCGGCCGCGCCCACACCTCGGATCGGCCGCGCCTAACCCCGCGCGGCGCTCGCGTTGGAGCGCGTCAGGGCCTGCGAGATGGCGAGAAGGTGCTGCTGGCCCTCGAAATCCAGCTTCCGGAACGACTCGGCCAGCGCCTGGATGCGATGTTCGACGGTCGCCACCTTGTAGACGGCCGGCTCCGAGTCCTTCTCGACGTCCTCTCCCGCTTCGGCCTCCTCCGGCTCGTCAGGGCGGACGCGCTCGAAGAACCACACCAGGGGCACCTCGAACAGCTCCGCGATCTGCGCAAGCAGGGCAGCCGGAATGGCCGCTCCCCGCTCGTAGGCCTCGTAGCTCTCAGCCGGAATCGCGGCCCACTGCGCAACCCGCGTGACGCTGACGCCAAGCTCGCCGCGTCGCTGCTGCAGCCGGTGTCCGACCGCGGTCCATACCGCGCTCCCCACGCCGCACTCCGCTACGTCCTCTCGGGGTTTCGATAGGTTCCGCTTGATCATGCCAAACTCCTTGCCCTCTTCACTTACCAGTCGAAGCAATTCCACAAGCCCAGCCGCACTTCAGGCCTACGCCTCTGCCCCATCACACTGCTTGCGGGGGAAGACGGTCCCGGCGGTGGCATCCGGGGCTTTGCCCTGCCGTCACCGCGCCGATGTGGCGGGTCCACAACAGCCCACGCCCAGGCTTCGCTCACATTTGAAGGCGCGCGCCCTTTTCCCGGCTTGTCGTGGGTCTAGCCGCAGATGCAGGCGCGTGCAAAACCGCCCGCCGTTGCAGCCGTGCTCACGCGAGCGTCATCGGGCCGACGCGCTGACTGTGGCGACCACCGTGGGCGACTACGCGCCCAGCAGCCAGCCGGCCACCGCCACCCCCGAGCCCACGGTCGCGGCGAAGGAGGCCGCCATGGTCGCCATCGCCCCGGCAAAGCGGCGCCGCGCGTATGCGCGCGCCTGCGCGCACTGCGCGTCGTAGGCCGCCCGCCGGCCTGGGTTGACCAGCGTCGCGTAGGCCTGGCTGATCTCCTTGAAGCGCGCCGCTTCGCCTCCCTGCACGTCGGGATGACACGTCTTCGCCAGGTTGCGGAAGGCGACCTTGACCTGGGTCTTGTCGGCATTCGACGCTATGCCAAGCACCCCGTAGAAATGAGGCATGTCGATCCCCCTGCTTTCGCCAACAACCGTTGTGCCGCACGCGGGCAAAAAGATCCGCCGCTCCTGACCGACTTCGGTCAACGCCCCGGCGGCCATCCTCAAGGCACCCAGCCCCACGGACGCATTCGAAAAGGATAGCCTGCACAGGATGCGCTGTGCCCGTCACAATTTCTTTTGTGGATAGGGCGCGCACCCTGTTTACGCCGACCCCCAGCGCCTTACGTCGGCCTCATTCGAAGGTGGGCCCCTCGCGCCCCGCGAATTCGGTCCCGCGACACTGCACCCACGGCCAAAGACAGCAGAGGCGTCCTGCCGGGAGAGGCGTTTTGGTGATGGATTGCCAGACGCTTGGAACAGCCAGAACAATTCCAGACACAAGCTCTGCTGGGAATGAAATTCCATTCTTATTTGCGATGAGACCGTCCAAGTAGAATGCGATTGCTATATATCGATCCTGTGCGTGAGGGCAGGGCCATGTCGCAACACGTTCAGGAACCGTCCGACGGCCACGCGAGCGCCGCAGCCGATCTCGACCGGCGCCTCGCCCAGCTCCCAAGCCTGGAGGCGCGCCTCGCCGAAGTGGGGCAGATGGCACCCCGCCTGGTCGCGTTCTCCTCAAGCCTGGGGATCGAGGACCAGGCCATCCTCCATGCCATCGCCGCCGCTGGCGCCGAGGTCGATGTGTTCACCCTCGACACCGGCCGCCTCTTTCCCGAGACCGTCGACACTATCGTGCGCAGCGAGCAGCGCTACGCCCTGCGCATCCGGGTTGTGGCCCCTGAGGCGGCTGACGTGGAGGCCCTCGTCGCGCGCGACGGGGTCATGGGCTTTCGGCTCTCCATTGAGGCCCGCAAGGCCTGCTGCGAAGTGCGCAAAGTGCGGCCGCTCAAGCGCGCGCTCGCGGGCGCCGGCAGCTGGATCACCGGTCTGCGCCGGGGCCAGTCGGCGGGCCGCAGCAAGGTCTCGTTCGCCGTCTGGAACCCGGAGCACCGCCTCGTCAAGATCAACCCCCTGGCGGATTGGCCGCTCGACCGCCTGGAGGCCTACATCGCCGCCAACGACGTGCCCGTGAACCCGCTGCACGCCCAGGGCTTCCCCTCCATCGGCTGCCAGCCCTGCACCCGCGCCATTCGCGCCGGGGACGACGTGCGCGCAGGGCGCTGGTGGTGGGAGAACGAGGACGGCAAGGAGTGCGGGCTGCACGCCACTCCGCGGCGTCTTCGCCAGGAGGCGGCGGCATGAGCGCGCCGCTCGGCCATCTCGACCTGTTGGAAGCGGAGAGCATTCACATCTTCCGCGAGGCCGCGGCGCAGTTCCGCGCGCCGGTGCTGCTCTATTCGATCGGCAAGGACTCCACGGTGCTCCTGCACCTGGCGCGCAAGGCGTTCTATCCCGCCGGGCCGCCCTTCCCGCTCCTGCACGTGGACACCACCTGGAAGTTCCGCGACATGATCGCCTTCCGCGACCGCACTGCGCGGGAGCTGGGGCTCGACCTCATCGTGCATACCAATCAGGACGGCGTGGCGCGCGGCATCAACCCCATCGACTACCCGCCCTCGGTCTACACCGAGGTCATGAAGACCCAGGCCCTGCGCCAGGCGCTCGACAAATACCGCTTCGATGCGGCCCTCGGCGGCGCGCGCCGCGACGAGGAGGCCTCGCGCGCCAAGGAGCGCGTGTTTTCCTTCCGCTCGGAGGGGCACCGCTGGGACCCGCGCAAGCAGCGCCCGGAGATGTGGCGCCTGCTCAACGGCCGCCTCGGCGCCGGCGAGACGGTGCGCATCTTCCCGCTCTCCAACTGGACCGAGAAGGATGTGTGGCGCTACATCGCCCGCGAACAGCTCGACGTGGTGCCGCTCTACTTCGCCGCCGAGCGCCCCACCATCGAGCGCGGCGGCAGCCTGCTCGTGCGCGATGACGACCGCCTGCCTCTGCGCCCCGGCGAGCAGGTCAAGAGCGAGAGCGTGCGCTTCCGTACGCTCGGCTGTTGGCCGCTGACCGCCGCCGTGCGCTCCGATGCCGGCAACCTCGAAAGCGTCATCGAAGAGACGCTCTCGGCCGGCGTGTCCGAGCGCCAGGGCCGCCTCATCGACCACGACGACGCCGGCGGCATGGAGCGCAAGAAGCAGGAAGGCTACTTCTGATGGCGGCGCTTGCCGAGGCTCTTGTCGAAAGTCCGGGGCCAGGGGGTGCGTCCGCACGCTCCATGCGGCTGGTGCACCGCGAGCCGGCGTCCGGCGTCGCTCCCCGGCCCAGGGCCGTCCCGCCGGGCAGCCTCAACGTCCTCACCTGCGGCTCGGTGGACGACGGGAAGTCCACCCTGATCGGCCGTATGCTGTGGGACGCGGACGCGCTCACCACCGACCAGCGCGCCGCCATCGAGCGCACCGCCAGGACGGCGGCCGGCACGCCCGACTTCAGCCGTCTGGTGGACGGCCTCGCCGCCGAGCGCGAGCAGGGCATCACCATCGACATTGCCTGGCGCTACTTCGACACCTCCAAGCGCCGCCTCGTCATCATCGACAGCCCCGGCCACGAGCAGTACACGCGCAACATGGCGACCGGCGCATCCCACGCCGATGTCGCCATCCTGCTGGTGGACGCGCGCGGCGGCGTCAAGGTGCAGACGCGCCGCCACGCCGCCATCCTCGACCTGATGGGCGTCGGCAGCGTCGTCCTGGCCGTGAACAAGATGGATCTCGTGGGCTGGTCGGAGGAGGGCTTCGGGGCCATCGAGGCGGAATTCCTCGCCCTCGCGGACCGCTTCGGCTTCCGCGAGGCGGCGGCGATACCCGTCTCGGCAGTACTCGGCGACAACGTAGCCCGGCGATCCGAGAACATGCCCTGGTACGCCGGCCCGCCGCTGCTCGACCATCTGCAGCAGCTGCCGGGGCGGCAGAGCGATGCGAACGCAAGCCAGGCCTTTCGCTTCCCCGTGCAGATGGTGGTGCGGGCGGGGCAGGACTTCCGCGGCCTCGCGGGCACCGTCACGTCAGGCGAGATCGCGCGCGGCGGCGAGATCGTCGATGCCGTGAGCGGGCGCCGCACGCGGGTCCGGCGCATCGTCACCATGGGCCGCGACCTCGACAGCGCCGGCGCCGGTCAGGCTGTCGTGCTGCAGCTCGACACCGACATCGACGTGTCGCGCGGCGCGGTCCTTGCGGCGCCGGATGCGGTGCCGGCAGCGGTGCGCGGCTTCGAGGCGCGGCTGGTCTGGCTCTCCGACGAGCCGTTCGATCGCGGCCGTGGATACCTCGTGCGCACGGCCACCGACGTCGTTCCGGTTGCCGGGCTGGATATCGGCCGGCACCTCGATCTGGCCACTCTGGCGGAGCGGCCCGCCGCCACCTGCGCGGCCAACGACATTGCCGTGGCGCGCGTCCAGCTCGGCCGTGGCATCGTGGCGGAGGCGTTCGCGGACCAGCGCTCCACCGGCAGCTTCATGCTGGTGGATGCTGTCACCGGCGCCTCCGTGGCCGGCGGCGTGGTGGTGCAGACGCATGCCTCCGCGCCGAAGCCCTCCGGCGACGCCTTCCGTCTCACCCGCTCGCTGCTCAAGCAGGGCGTGGGCGCCGATCTCGGCAACGACGCCGCCGCCGAGCAGGAGCTGCGCCGGCGCGCCAACGAGGTGGCGATCCTGCTTAGGGGCGCCGGCGTGACGGTCGAGCTGGACGACCGCTGGGGACACGCCGGCCCCGACGCCTCCTCCCTCTGGTTCGGCGCGCTGGCGGTGCTGTCATTCGGCTGCGCCGCCGCCATCATCCTCGGGCTGGTCTGACGGCTCCGACCGCGCGAGGGCCGCGCCGGTCCGGGTCGGGCCCAAATCTAAGCTCGGATCTCGCGCGAGATGCGGTTGGCGATTGCGGCGTGCTCGGTGAAGGTGCACAGCACCACGGTGGCCAGCTGGCGGCCCTGCCGCTCCTGCGGGTCGGACGGGCGCGGGTCGGAGTTCTCCAGATAGGCCGCCGTCAGATCGCGCAGGAAGGCGTGGTTCTCGCACTGGGCGGTGATGTAGGTCCGGTCGAAGGCGTTGCCCTTGGAGGAGTTGGTGATCATTTCAATGGCCGACCTGGCGTCGGGCCCCATCTGCGGTGCCGGGGCCCCAAGCTCCCGGAGGACCGAGATCACCGCCTTGGCCTCCATCAGCTCGTAGCCGGCAAGCTCGCGCACGTCCGGCCGCGTGGCCTTCTCCATGGCGATCTGGCTGGCAGCACGGGCCAGCTCCGCCCGACCGATGGCCTGGGCGGCGTACTGCTGCACCGTGCGGGCGTTCGACAGGTCGGGCCTGGCCATGCCGACGCGGCTGCGCTGGTCAGTTTGCATGGGTCGTTCTCCACTGCTGAGGGTGCGCGCCGCGACGCATCGCGGCCGGCAGCGCGCCCGGAGTTAGCTTCCGAGGGAAGCGCCAACTTCAGGGTTATGGAGAGCGGGGATGGAGCATTCCTTGCGTGGCGCATGCTTTGTGCAATCGTGCTTAACGGGGTATGCGGCCGATCTGGGCCCTCCCATCGGCAATCTCCCTCGGTCTTCCGGGGGCTCGACCCGATATCCCATTGTTTCGCCTGCCTTAGGCTGGAACCGGGGGACACGCGCTTTTGCACGGAGGAGCCCCATGTTCGATGCGCGCAGCATTCTCGACATCCTGCTTAACGGCCCCGGTGCACGGCCGGGTCAGGGGCGCCAGCCCGATTCCGGCGTGTTCAAGGACATGCTGGACCAGCTCGGCGAGCAACCCGCCGCTGGCCGGCAGGCAGCGCCCCAGCCGGCGCCGGGGGAGCGCTACGCGCAACCCCAGCCGCCTCCGGCCGGGCAGCCCGCGCCGCAGGCGCCGACTGGCGGCCCCGGCGGCGGCATGAGCCTGGAGAACCTGCTGCGCAGCATCCTGACCGGCGCCCTGGCGCAAGGCGGCACGCCGCAACAGGGCCCCGCAGGCGCACGGCCCGCACCCGGCGGGCAGCAAGGGCCCGCGATCGCCCCCGAGATCGGCCAGGAGCTGCAGGACCTGCTGCGTCAGATCCTGCAGGGCGGCGCCAGCCAGGGCGGCGGCACGAGGGTTCCGGTCAACCGGCTCACCGGCGAAGACGGGCCGGCCCCCGCCGGGGGTTTGGCAGAGACCCTGAAGGATCTGCTGGGCCAGGCCGCCGCCGGCACGCGCGAGGGCGCGGCCCGCATCGATGAGGCGACCGGCCTGTCCGGACGTGCCCGCGAGGCCCTGGGACAGGTGACAGGACAGACACCGGAAGAGATCGTGACGAAGCTCAGGCAGCTCCTCGCCGACAACCAGCTCGCCGCCGGCGCGGCGCTGGGCGGGCTCGGCGCGCTGGTGCTCGGCACCAGCTCCGGCCGCTCGCTCGCCGCCACGGCGGTGAAGGTCGGCAGCCTGGCCCTGATCGGCGGCCTCGCCTACAAGGCCTACCAGAACTACCAGCAGGGACGGCAGGTGCTCCCATCCACGCGGCCGGGCGAGAAGCAGACGCTGGTCGCCGCCCCAGCAGGCTCCGGCTTCGAGCCGGGCGCCGTCACCCACGACGCGGCCCGGCGCTATATCCGCGCCATGATCGCAGCCGCCGCCGCGGATGGACGCATCGATGCGGCCGAGCAGCAGAAGATCCTGGGTTGGCTGAAGCAGGCCGGCATCGAGGATTCCGCGCGGCAATTCCTGACCGCGGAGATCGCCAACCCCGCCACGGTCGAGGACCTGGCCGAAGGCGTCGCCTCGCCCGAGGAGGCCGTTCAGGTCTACACGGCGGCCCGCATCGCGGTCGATCCCGACACCAACGCGGAGCACGCCTTCCTCGCCGAGCTCGCCGAGGCGCTTGGCATCGACGACGAACTCGCCGTCCAGGTGGACGCCGCCGCCCGCGGCACCGCCGCGGGGTGATCGCAGGTGCCAGACCCGGAGGGTCTGACACCTAGTCTAGCGCGCCGGCAACACCATCTGGGTCTGGGTGACGACGGCGACGAGCTTGCCGTCCTCGGCCCGGATGGTGGTCTGCCACACCTGCGTCGTGCGGCCCCGATGCAGCGGTACGGACTCGGCGGTGATGCGGGTGTCGACCGGCGCCGCGCCCATGAAGTTGGTCTTGGACTCGATCGTGGTGGTGCGAGCCCCGGGCGGCAGGTTGGCCACCGTGCCCACCGCGCCCACGGTATCGGCGAACGCCATCAGGGCCCCGCCATGGCACACGCTGCCGGCGGTGCAGAGGTCGGCGCGCACCAGCATGGCGGCCACCACCTTCTCGGGTGTCATCGCCTTGATCTCGACGCCCATCAGGCCGGGAAACAGCGGCTCGATGACCTTCTGCATCTGCTCCGCGGTGGGCATGCGCGCCTCCTCTTGCAGCCGGAGCATAAGCGGCACTGTCGGCCGCTCCAAGCGCCGCGACAAGCTCGCGCCCACTGCTCGGGCTCGCCCGTCAGGCGGCTCGCGGCCGAACGGGAACCGCAGTTGCGGGGCATGGTTCCCCATGGGGCGAACGGCGCCGGCCGGAGCCCGACGCCTGTGCGTTAAGAGATCGACGGCGTCGGGCCGCCGGCCATCTGGCATATCGGGGGCATCCGCGCTATGCCAAGTGCCGCACGCCACAAGAGCAGGCAGACAGGTCGCGGGAGGTCTGAAATCATGACGAAGCCGATGTCGCTGGAACAGGTGGCCGAAGCGATGGTGGCGCCAGGGAAGGGCATCCTGGCGGCCGACGAGAGCTCGGGCACCATCAAGAAGCGGTTCGACAGCATC
>DATBKR010000592.1:0-20170 GCA_036555805.1 Hyphomicrobiaceae bacterium
CAGGCCAATGCATAGATCGCGTGCAGATTGATGCCGCGCTGGGCCGCGAGCAGCGGGTTCTGCCCGGCCGCGCGCATGCGCATGCCCCAGCGTCCCAGTCGCAAAAAGGCAAAGAGGCCCGCGTAGACAACAAGTGTGGTGGCGACAAGCAGCGCCGCCCAAAGCGAGATGCGGGCGCCCCCCGGCAAGGCCAACGTGCTGTTGCTCGCCCCGAGGGATTGGGCTGGATACTGCTGCTGGGCCGACCAGACGAGCACGGTGGCCCCGCGCAAGAGGACGCCGAGGGCCACCGTGGTGAGCACGGCGGCCAGCGCCATCTCGCCTGTCAACTTGCGCAAGAGAAAGAGATAGACCAGGGCGCCCACCAGCGCGCTGAGCCCCAGGGCGGCGGCGATGGCCACGAGCGGGTGACCGGCGAACAGCGAGGCGGTCCAGAGCAGGAGGTAGGCGCAGAGCATCATCAGTTCGCCGTGCGCCAGGTTGAGCACCCGGCTCACGCGGTAGATCAGCACGTAGCCGCACGCGATCAGGGCGTAGATGGCGGCCAGCACTACGATGTTGACGGCGAGCTGCATTATTGTCTGCGTTAGGTCGCGAAGTCGTGAGATCGTGAAGTCGATTTCACGATTTGGCGACTTCACGACTTCACGATTGTCATTTCACGTCGAACGCGACCCAGTCCTTCACGCGTGCGATGGCGGCCTTGGCCGGGTTCCAGCGGTACACGCGGTAGTACTGGCGCGTGCGGAAGTGGTTGTCATGGGTCCACTCGATGGGGCCGCCGCGCAGGCCCTTGGTATCGACCTTGAGGCTCGACATGGCCGCGGCGAGCTTGTCGGGGCTCGCCGGCCAGCCGGTGCCCTTCAGGGCCGCCTCGATCACCATGCCGGCGATCCAGCCCTCGGCCATCTGCTGCGCGGGGTATTGGACGCCGGCTTTCTTGGCGGCCTCGGCGATCTCCTTGTGGATCGGCAGCTCGTCCTGGAACAAGGCGTTGGCGCCGATGACGTAGAACCTGTCGTCCTTGAGGCGCGCCAGCTCGCCCTCGGCCTCCAGGTGCGACCAGGCGATGTATTCGCCCTCCCAGCCGAGGCGGCGCAGGGCCTCCAGCGTGCGCACCTGCGTCACCCACGGCGCCCAGGAGAAAACCCAGTTGGCGCCGGCGTCCTTGAGCTTGGTGGCGAATGGCGTGTAGTCGGGTGTGGGAGGCGGGATCACCTCCTTGCCGACCACGGTCATGCCCAGCGCCGGCGCCTGCGCTTCCGCGAAGTCCATCTCGCCGCGCGACAACGGGATGGCCATGGCCGAAAAGCCGATCTTCACCGGCTCCTTCGCCGTCTCCTTGATGAAGGCCAGCGTGGCGCGGCTGTCGTAGGTGGAGGCGTAGGCCGTGGTGCAGAACAGCAGGGGCTGGGCCGGCGGGTAGACCTCCTTGGGGCATACACCGCTGGCGAACAGCAGCGGCACGCCCGCGCGCTTGGCCTCGGCCACCACTGGCGCGTAGGTGGAGGACAGGCTGGCGTTGATGAGCAGGATCACGTTGTCCTGCGTGAGGAGCTTCTTGGCGTTGGCGGTAGCCTTGCCGGGCTCGGCCGAGTCGTCCTGCAGGATCAGGTTGACTTTCTTGCCCGCGATGCCGCCGGCGGCGTTGACACGCTCCAGATAGATGCGCAGCGCCTCGATGGCAGGGGCGTAGGTGCTCGCCGGCGGGCCGGTGAGCGCGCCGGTGAGGCCGATGTCGTAGGTCTCCTGCGCAAGGGCAGACAGCGGCGATGCGGATGCGGCGACCACCACGGCCGCGGCAAGAATTCGGGTTTTCAAGGTTTCCTCCTGGAGCTTTGTTTGTGTTCTGGACGCGTCAGGCAAGTACGCCGGCGGCGCTCCCGGCCAGAAGCTTCTCCTCCTTGTCGTCGTACATGTCTTCGACCAGCGGCTTGAAGCGCTCGTACATGAGCTGGCGCTTGACCTTGCGGGTGGCCGTCAGCGGCTCACCCTCCTCCTCGGGGTCCAGCGCCTTTGGCAGGATGCGGAACGCCTTGATCTGCTCGACGCGGGCGAGGCCGTCGTTCGCCTTGTCGATCTCCCCGCGGATGAGGGCCTGCACGCGCGGGTGCAGGGCGAGGCTCGTGAACCCCGTGTAGGCCGCGTCGTTGCTGCGCGCCCAGTCAGACACCGTATCGAAATCGATTTCGACGAGCGCCGTCAGGTATTTGCGGCCGTGCCCGAACACGACCACCTCGGCGACATACGGGCTTGCGCGCACGGCGCCTTCGATGAAGGACGGCGAGATGGACTTGCCGCCCATGGTGACGAGAAAGTCCCGCGCACGGTCGACGAGGCGCAGGCAGCCGCCACGCCATTCGCCAACGTCGCCGGTGCGCATCCAGCCTGTGTCGCCGAGCACGGCCGCCGACGCCTGCGGGTCCTGCCAATACCCTTCGAACAAATCGGGCGAGCGCACGAGAATCTCGCCGTCGTCCGCGAGCCTCACCTCGAAGCCCTCGGGTACGGTGCCCACGTCGCCCGGCCGCGGGAACGGCCCGCGCTGTCCGGCGATGATGCCGCCGGCGGTCTCCGTCTGGCCGTACATCTCGCACACGTTGACGCCCAGCATGTGCCAGATCGCCATGGTCTCGGCGGGCAGTGCCGCGCCGCCGGACACCACCAGTTCCAGCCGGTCGAAGCCGATCTTGTTGAGGACCGGGCGGAACACCGCGGCGCGCCACAGGCCCTGCAACAGCGCCGCAAGGCCGCGGGCTTCGCCCTGCCAGCGGCGACGGGCGTGAGCGCGGGCGTAAGCCATGGCACGGTTGTAGACGAAGCGCTTCAGCGGCGACGAGCTTCCTGCCTGAACGAGCACGCTGGCCGCCATCTTCTGCAGATAGCGCGGCACCGTGAAGAGCACCGTCGGCGCCGTTTCGAACAGCGTCTCCGGCAGGTCCTCGGCGGTCTCGCCGATGTGCGGGATCATGTCCGTCATCAGCGGCAGCGTGACGGCGATGTCGCGCCCCAGCACGTGACAGAGCGGCAAGTAGGCCACCGTGCGGTGCGGCTTGTCGGCCAGCGTGGGGTACTGCGCCGCGACGGAGCGCGTCGCGGCGAGGTGCTTGCCGTGCGTGACGAGCGCGCCCTTCGGGTGCCCCGTCGTGCCCGAGGTGTACACGATGAACGCGGGCTGCTCGGGGCTCACTTTGCGTACCTCGCCCGCGAGCCAGGCAAGGTCCGCATCGCGGCCCGCCTTGCAGAGCGCATCGTAGGAGACGACCTTGTCGTGGCGGAAGGCGAACAGCGCCGTGTCGTCGATAACGACGATGCGGCGCAGCGCCGGCAGCCGACCGATGAGCGGCAGGATGCGGTCGACGTACTCCTGGTCCTCGGCGATGAACAGCACGGCGCCGCCATGGCGCATCTGGTACTCGACCTCCGGCGGCGAGGCCGTAGGATAGATGCCGTAGACGATGGCGCCGAGCGACTGGGCGGCCTGGTCGCAGACGAGCCACGCCTCGCATACGTCCGCCATGATGGCGACGCGATCGCCTGCGTGGATGCCCTCGGCCGCCAGTGCCTTGGCGGTGCGCGCGACGACGGTGGCGTAGTCGCGCCACGTACGCTCGCGGTAGATGCCGAGCCGCTTGGCGCGGAACGCCACGCCGTCCGGACTGAGGTGCGCGCGCTCCACGAGCAGACCCGGCGCCGTCATGCGCCGCAGCTCGTCAGCGGAACGAAGCTTGGCGGCCGGAGCGCTCATGACGTGGGTTCTGATGCGGGTTCGCCCCGGCGCTTCGGCGGGCTCCCGCTGTGGGCCAGGCCGCTGGCGACCAGCTGCACGAAGCCGGCGGCAATGCGGCGCATGTCCCTGCCCCTGTCCGACTCGCGCCAGTTGATCACGGCGTTGCACATGCCGAGCACGCCTAGCATGGCGAGGCGGGCGTCCGTCCCCGGCCTGATGCTGCCGTCATCGATGCCGGCCTGGATCACCTGCTCGAACAGGCGCTCGATGCGGCGGCTCTTGCGCCCGACCCGCCTGCGGCTCGCGTCCGGCAGGTAGCGGCGCTCGTTGATGAACACGCGCACGTAGTCCGGCATCGTCTCGACGGGTGCGAGATGCGAGGCGATCAGCAGCTCGAGCTTCTTCAGCGGCGGCACGTTCTCCCGCATCACGCGCTCGGCGGCCTTGACGAAGCCGTCGGTGCCGCGGGCGCACACCTCCTCCAGCGCCGCTTCCTTGGACGGGAAGTAGTAGTAGAGGCTCGCCTGGCGCATGCCGAGCACGTCGGCGATCGCCTGCGTGGTGGTGCCGTGATAGCCGCGCTCGGCGAACACGCGCGCGGCGGCGTCGATGATCGCCTCGGCGCGGCGCAGCACGCGGCTGTTGTGCACGAGGCGCGCGCGTGGCGTATGCGTGGTCACGAGACCGGTCCCGGTTCTGCAATCCCGCCTTGCTCTATACGAATATAGAATCTAATCTCTATATGTCTATTGAAAACGGCCGCACCCTGCGAGGACACCCATGGCTTCAGCCGCCGCCCGGCGCCCGCCCTTCCGCGCCGATCACGTCGGCAGCCTGCTGCGGCCCGCGGAATTGCGGCAGGCGTTCCGCCGGCACGCGCAGGGCGAATTGGACGCCGCCGCCTTCGCCGAGGCCCAGGACGAAGCCATCCGCGACGCGGTGCGGCTGCAGGAGGAGGCGGGCCTCAAGGTCGTGACCGACGGCGAGTTCCGCCGCAGCTCGTACTGGGGCCGGTTCGTGGAGCGCTGCAACGGGTTCGAGATCAGGCCGGCCATCTTCAAGTTCCGCGACGACCACGGTCATGAGGTGGACTTCACCGCGACATACGCCATCGCCAGGCTTTCCCGCACGCAGCCGCTGGCCGCAGACGAATTCACGTTCCTGAGCAAGGTGACCACGGTAACGCCGAAGATCACCATGCCGGCGCCGTCCACCATGCACTTCTACCGCTGCGCGGATTTCGCCGATCCGAGGGTCTATGGCGATGCCGAGGCCTTCTTCGCCGATCTCGCCGCCGTCTACAGGAGCGAGATTGCCGGCCTTGCAGCCGCGGGCTGCCGCTACGTCCAGCTCGACGAGGTCGCCATCGCCATGCTGTGCGATCCCGCGATCCGCGAGAAGGTGGCCGGCGGCGGGCAGGACCCTGATTGGCTGGTCGATCTCTACATCAAGGCCATCAACGACGGCGTCGTTGGCGCGCCGCCGGACATGGCTGTCGGCATCCACATGTGCCGGGGGAACTTCCGCGGGCGCTACCTCTCGGAGGGCGGCTACGACTCGGTGGCAGAGCGCTTCTTCGCCGGGGCCAACGCCACGCATTTCCTGCTGGAGTACGACACGGCGCGGGCTGGCGATTTCAGGCCGCTGCGCTTCGTGCCGAGGGACAAGGGGGTCGTCCTCGGCCTCGTCAGCACCAAGACGGCGGCGCTGGAATCGCTGGACGACCTCAGGCGCCGGACCGGCGAGGCGGCCCGGTTCATAGACCTCGACCGCGCCGGCATCGGCCCGCAGTGCGGGTTCGCGTCCACCGCCGCCGGCAACCCGCTGAACGAGGCCGATGAGCGGGCCAAGCTCCGCCTGCTCGTGCAGGCCGCGGCGGCGATCTGGCGGTAGGCGCGCCCGCAAGACCGGGGAAGTTCCATGGCGCGAACGCCGGCGCCGCTTTTCGGGCGGAGTTTTCGTCCCCAGGGCTCGACCCAATAACGAAAGCCGTTCGGATCTGGTCTGCGTGCGCCGTAGTCCCCGCCGCCTTTCGTGTTCGTGGGCCTGTTCGTGCGCTTGGCCTGGCATCTCCGACGCAACCGCCGCTGAGGCACCGCTGGCGGGTCAATCGAGGGAGAGGAGCGCCTGCGGGCGTCCCACTGTCACACGGGAGCATCAATCGCGCCCGCGCGGGGCTTCGGGTAGGCGGCTTGGCCGTGATCTCTCCTGTAGGACGTGGGCTGCGCGACATGCGCGGCGAGATGTGGTAGGGTTGCTCCCGTTCAGCGGCCAAACCCGGCAGAATCGGCCATGATCGCACACCCCGCGCTCGCGCCAGAGCAGCAGATGGCCATCGAGGAGTTTCTCGCCTTCGCGGACACGCGCCCCCAGGAGGAGCGCTGGGAGCTGATCGAGGGAGTGCCCGTCCTGAACCCTATCTCATCGACCACCACCAGATTGTGGTCACCAACATCTCGGGCTTCTTGTGGAGATTCAAGACCGAGAGAAGTGCCACCTGGTTCCCCATGATCGGGACGGGCACAAGGGTTCCCGCGGCCGCGAACAGCCTGCCGCAGCCGGACGTGATGGTGAAGGAGCATCCTCCCACGGGCACGGCCGTGTCTGACGATGCCCTGGTCGTGTTCGAGGTCCTGTCCAGGAGCAACACCAAGGCGGACCAGGAGTGGCGGCGCAAGGTCTACGTCAGCGTGCCCAACTGCAGGCACTACGTGACCGTCTCGCTCAGGGCCGTGGCGGTCGTAGCCCACGACCGCGATGCCGGCTGGGCGGAGCGTCGCCTCACGAAGCTCGCGGATTCCCTGGAGTTGCTGGCGCTCGGCCTCTCCATACCTGTTGCCGATATCTATCGGTGGACGCCGCTTGGCGAGCGATAGAAGGCGCCGTCTGCGCGCTGGCGCTCTGAAATGCAGCGTCGGGCCGATTGCACGCCAAACCGGAGGTGATGCAGATGCAGAATGCCGCTCCGAAGTGGGACATTCGCAACAAGGGCCGCGCCTGGGGCAAGGAGGAGGCCTGGGACCGCTATCGGCTCACGCCCGAGAAGTTGGAGATGATCGAGGGAAAGCTGCTCCACTCCGACGAGGACCGCGAGATGCTCCTCGGGCTCCTCCTGGAGAATGTCGGGGCGGACAGGATCGTCCAGTTGGGCGACCCCGAGGTGTGGCGGACCGCCGTCGCCAAGCTGCCGCGCCGCACCTGACGCCTTCCCGATCAAGCGGTGCGC
Source organism: Hyphomicrobiaceae bacterium (assembly GCA_036555805.1). Lineage (GTDB taxonomy): Bacteria > Pseudomonadota > Alphaproteobacteria > Rhizobiales > Hyphomicrobiaceae > AWTP1-13. Next base: position 6,957 of record DATBKR010000592.1, read on the forward strand.
AGGCGGGAAGCTCCGGCGTCAGCCGATTGAGTCGCTGCGCGCCGTCGCTATGCCCAGCGCGGAGAAGCTGTCGCGCGCGGCCTTGACGGAGCCGCCCACGTCGATGCCGCGGCAGGCGTCCTCGATCACCACCATGTCGAAGCCCTCTCGCCTGGCGTCCTCGGCCGAGTAGCGCACGCAGAAGTCGAGCGCCAGGCCGGCGGCGAAGATGCGCTTCATGCCGCGCTCGCGCAGATAGCCCGCGAGCCCGGTGGGTGTCGTGCGGTCGTTCTCGTAGAAGGCCGAATAGGAGTCGATGTGCGGGCGGAAGCCCTTGCGGATGACCAGGGCGGCGTGGGTGATGTCGAGATCGGCGCGCAACTCTGCCCCGCGCGTCGCCTGCACGCAGTGGTCCGGCCATAGGACCTGCTGCCCGTAGGCGACCTCGACGGTGTCATAGGGCTTGCGGTCCGGATGCGAGGACGCGAACGACCGATGCCCCGCAGGGTGCCAGTCCTGCGTCAGCACCACGTGCCGGAAGCGGCGCGCCAGGGTGTTGATGGCGGGCACCACCCGGTCGCCCTCCGGCACCGGCAGGCCACCCCCGGGGCAGAAGTCGTTCTGCACGTCGATCACCACCAGCACGTCGCTGTCGCCGACCTTGATCGTCATCGGTGCTTCTCCTCCGCGCCTCAGGGCGCACGCCGCAGCTTGGGAGCCCGTCCAGATAACGGTTTTGGGGGCATTGCGAGTCAGGGTAGCCGGATCGGGCGACCCTGGCGAGCTTTGTGAGGCTTTGTGAGGCTGTGGACGGTGCAGGTAGGCGCCCGCAGGCAGGCACTTTCTCAACGCCACCCAACAGGAACCGGCGGAAGACTCGTGCCTGCTTGATCTGTCCGAACACCGGCTCCTCGATCTGCTTCCTCAGCCGGTAGCGCGCCCCATCCTGCCCGCATGAGCCTGCGCCGGATGGCCTGCGTCCGTGGCCGCCCGCCCCCGCGCTCGGCGTCGGCGGCATAGATGTATCGAATTTTCTGCAGTCTTTGGCTGCACAGGTCTGCATGCATCTGCGCCAAATCTAACAATTGACTTGCATCCGGACAGAAGGACGAATTTCGATTCGTCGGCCCATCCGGGTCGGAGCACGAGGCCCTCAGCGCGGCTTGAGTCGCGGGGCGCAATCTGGCGCTCCCTGGGTCGCCTCGACCTCCGGAGTCACAATCCATGCCTATTCTGCTTGTATGCGCGTTCCTGATGCTCCCGACATTCGCTTACGCCGAGACCACAAACCTCTATGCCGCGGGGAGCCTCAAGGCGGCGCTCACCGAGGTGGCTGAAGCATTCGAAAAAAGTGGGGCCGGCAACGTCCGCGTCGAGACCACTTTCGGGCCGTCCGGGCTGTTGCGCGAGAGGATCGAGAAGGGAGAAGCGGCGCACGTCTTCGCGTCGGCCGATACGAACCATCCGAGGCGTCTCGCAGATCAGGGCCGCTCGACGGGCCAGGTTCGCATCTTCGCGCGCAATCGGCTCTGTGCGCTCGTCCGCAGCGGCCTCTCGGTCACCTCGGAGCGCCTGCTCGACATGATGCTGGACCCGCAGTTGCGCCTTGGCGTATCGACGCCGAAGGCCGACCCGTCGGGTGACTACGCCTTCGCGCTCTTTGCCAAGGCGGATAAGTCGAGGGCGGGCGCCCGCGCAGCACTCGAGAGCAGAGCCCTCCAGTTGACCGGCGGACCCACATCGGAGAAGGCGCCTCCCGGCCGGAACCAGTACGCCTGGGTGATGGAACGAGGAAAGGCCGACCTGTTCCTGACCTACTGCACCAACGCAGTACTGGCCAACAAGGAGCTGCCCGCGCTGCAGGTCGTGCAGATCCCTGCTGAGCTGAACGTGGGCGCAGACTACGGGATGATCGTGCTCAAGGACGCGCCGGCGGCCGCAAGCGAACTGGCTCAGTTCGTGCTCGGCGAGCACGGTCAGGCAATCCTCGCCAGGTACGGCTTCGGTCGCGGCGATCCGGCCAAGTAGGAGGATTGCCATGCGCGCAGTTCTCGCCCTGCTCCTCGTCTTGGCTCCGCTGGCGGCGCACGCTCGCACGGTCGTCGACTCGGCAGGACGCAAGGTGGAGGTCCCCGACAGGATCGAGAAGGTGTTCGCGGCCGGGCCTCCGGCCTCGATCCTGCTCTACGTGCTGGCACCGGAGAAGATGACGGGCTGGCCCGATCCGCCGAGGCCCGAGGAGCGGCCGTTCATCGCCGGGAAATATCGCGACCTTCCCGCGCTCGGTCGGCTGACCGGCAGGGGCGGAACGGCCAATCTGGAAGTTGTGTTGAAGGTCGCGCCGGACCTCATCATCGACTTCGGCTCGGTGCGCGACACCTACGCGTCGCTGGCCGACAATGTTCAGGAGCAAACCAAGATCCCCTACGTCCTGATTGACGGCCGGCTCGAGGCGACCCCGAAGGCCCTGAGGCTGCTCGGCGAGATCCTGGGCGTCGAGGAGCGGGCCGAGCGTCAAGCCGCGTACGTGGAAGCCACCTTCGCCGAGATCGATGCGGTGCTCGCGGCGGTGCCTGCCGACAAGCGGCCACGCGTCTACCTGGCGCGCGGCCCCGACGGGCTGGAGACCGGCGTCGTGGGCTCGATCAACGCCGAGATCATCGAGCGAGCCGGCGGGCGCAACGTGGCTGAGGCAGCGGGGCAGCGGGGCCTCGTGCGCGTCTCCATGGAGCAGGTGATCGCCGCCGACCCGGAGATCATTCTTACCTGGGACCGCAACTTCTTCGGCAAGATCTTCGACGATCCGCTGTGGGCCGGCATCAGGGCGGTGCGCGACAAGAAGGTCTACCTCGCGCCCACCGCGCCCTTCGGCTGGATCGACCGCCCGCCCTCGCTCAATCGCGTGATCGGCCTCAGGTGGCTCGCCGGATTGTTCTACCCGGATCGGCTCAAACAGGATCTTCGGGAGACCACGCGGTCGTTCTATCGCCTGTTCTACCATGTTGAGCCGAGCGACGCGGAGCTGGACACGCTGATCGCATGGTCCACGGGACGAGCGCCCTCCACAAAGCAGCTGCGACGCTGAGCAGCCACGGACCGACGCGTGCGGCGGAGGCGGGCCTCGTGCCGCAACCTTGACCATGATGGGGACTGTGCCAACGAGCAGAACCGCGTTTTCCTTCATCGTCGCGCATTGAGGATCACTGCGCCTGAATTTGCCACATCGTATCCGCCGAGCGATTTCGCGTGCTCACGGAAGAGATCCGTGCGCGCGAACGCGAACAGGCGCTGCAGCGGGGGCTCGAAATATTCCACGCGACGGACCACGAGGTCGTAGCGCTCCCAGAGCAGGGGCAGGAAATCGAGGCCCTGCTCGCGGGCGACGGCTTCGATCGCCAGGCCGGCATCGGCCTTGCCCTGCCGGATGGCATCGGCCACATCCGTGTGGCTGCTGAGCGGCCGCCCCATGGTCTTGACGTCATCCGGCGAGAGTCCGACCTCGCCGAGCAGCCTCGCGAAGAGCAGCGCCGTGCCCGACCCCGGCTGGCGCGTGGCGACGCGGATGCCGCGTTTGCGCAGGTCGGCGATCGAGCCGATCTTTGCCGGATTGCCGGGGGCCAGCACCAGGCCTTGCTGGCGCTTAGCCCATTCGATGACCACGAAGTCGAGGCCCGGCAGGCTGCTCGTCAGCATGGCAGCATCATATTCCCCGGTGACCGGGTCGATCAGGTGCAGGCCGCAGGCCACCGCCTGGCCGGCCTGCAGGCGGTGCATGCCCGCCGTGCTGCCGCCGACCAGGATGGCAAGCTCGCAGCCCGATTCCCGCACGCTCCAGTCGAGCAGCAGGTCGTGGCTACCGGCGATCACCGGCGGCGGGCTCACCAGGTGCGTCGCAGCCAGCGGGTAGTCCGCGGACTGCGCCACCCACAGCTCGATGAGCGGCTTGGGAAACAAAAGTTTCCCCGAGAGCTTGCAGCTTGGAATGCGCTGCGTGCGCACCAGCTCGTAGACCGTCCGCTCGCGCACCCGCAGATAGTCGGCGACCTCGGTAACCGTCATCAGGTCGGGGACAGCGTGCGTGCTCATGGGGGCCATCCGCAGGCTGGGAACGCGCCCATATAGCCGTTGGCTATGGCGCCAACAACCATGCGCACCCTGCAGCCTGGACCGCATTCATGGCGATCTCTTGCGCAAATCTGGCCAATACCGTAAAAAATGCATCGCTTTGCCAGCCTTATCGTCTCCGGCGTGGTGTGCGGTCCCGCGGCCTTCCTTCGACATGCTCGGCAGAGTGCAGACAGTCGCACCGGAGCACATGAAGACGAGGATGACCGCAAGAAGGCTACGCAGGTGCGGTTGGAGCGCGGCGCCATCGGCAGCAACCAGCGGCGGCCCGGCGCGCATTCAGGGGATCCGCGTCGCTCATATCGGGGTTGGGTTCGCAGGCAGAACTTCCAACGACCTGGCCCTCAATGCTCGATAAGCTTGAGTTTTTACTGCTTCTCGCCAGGGAGCGTCACTTCGGACGAGCGGCCGAAGCGGCCGGCGTAAGCCAGCCGACGTTCTCTTCTGCCGTGAAGAGCCTGGAAGAGAACCTCGGGACGGCATTGGTAGAGCGCGGGTCGCGCTTTCGCGGCTTCACGGCAGAGGGCGAGCGCGTGCTCGAGTGGGCGCGGCGCATCGTTGGCGACGCGCACACCATGCGCCGGGAGCTCCAGTCGCTGAAGGGCAACCTTTCGGGCCAGCTGCGCATCGGCGCCATCCCGACCACCCTGCCCTTCGCGCCAAGTCTTACGGTGCCCTTTTACGAGCGCTTCCCGGCGGTGCGCCTCTCCGTATTCTCGACAACCTCCGTTGACATCCTGGCGAGGCTCGAGAACCTCGAGATCGACATCGGCATATCGTACATCGACAACGAGCCGATCGGCCGCATGCACGCCGTGCCGCTGTACGAGGAGCAGTACATGCTCCTCGTCAATTCCCGTAGCCAACTCGCGCACCTCGATCAGATCTCATGGAGCCACGCCTCCAAGCTGCCGCTGTGCATGCTCACCCCCGATACGCAGACCCGGCGCATTCTTGATCGCATACTTAACAACGCCGGCGGAGGCCAGACGCCGACCTTCGAATCCAATTCCATGATGACGCTCTTCTCGCATGTCCGCACAGGTCACTGGATGGGAATCATCCCGTCGCGGCTGATGGACAACTTCGAGCGGGCCCGTCACCTCAAGATGATTCCTCTCCATTCTCCGAACATCAAGAAAACTATCGGCCTCCTGACCAGAGGGCGCCAACCCCACTCCCCGGTGGTGTCGGCGTTCGTCGCTGTGGCCCAACGCATGGTGCAGGCCCTCGGCGAGGCTGCAGGCCAAGCCAGCTCTCAAAGTGCCGTAGATTGAAATTCTCTATCGACTGACGGAAACGCTTTATTGACCATTTTTCGCGTGCCCAGGCATGCTTTGCTCCGAAGTTGCCCGTTGGCCTGCGACGGCGTCGCAAGGTCGGAAAGGGCTGTAAAGGGGGGATGCGATGGCCGCGATTGGGACCACAGCCGATCTACCGGTAAACGGTGCGGGGATTCTCGACAGGGAGCGCATCATCGCGAAGCCCGGTTTCAATCGCTGGCTCGTGCCGCCGGCCGCACTGTGCATCCATCTTTGCATTGGCATGGCCTATGGCTTCTCGGTCTTCTGGCTGCCGCTGTCACGCGCGCTCGGTGTCACGCAGTCGCAGGCCTGCCCCGACATGACACTGGCTCAAGAGCTGTTCACAACCACGTGCGATTGGCGCGTCGCCAGCATGGGCTGGATGTACACGCTATTTTTCGTGCTGCTCGGGATCGCTGCTGCGATCTGGGGCGGCTGGCTCGAGAGGGCGGGTCCGCGCAAGGCAGGCGTCGTGGCGGCGCTATGCTGGTGCGGCGGCCTGCTGCTCGGGGCGCTCGGCGTCTACATTCATCAGCTGTGGCTCCTGTGGCTGGGCTCCGGGGTCATCGGCGGCATCGGCCTGGGCCTTGGCTACATTTCGCCCGTCTCGACCCTGGTCAAATGGTTCCCAGACCGTCGCGGCATGGCGACCGGCATGGCCATCATGGGTTTCGGCGGCGGCGCCATGATCGGTGCACCGCTCGCAGCTCTGCTGATGAACGGCGGCGATTTCATCAGCGCTCCGTTTGCCGACATCATTGCGCGCGCGGCGGAACTTGTGGGCCTCAATCCGCCTGCCGGCATGCACCAGGGTATCCGTATCCCCGGATACAAGACGGCCGCGGATGTTGGCGTCTGGCAGACCTTCCTTACCCTGGGCGCGATCTATTTCGCGTTCATGATGATCGGCGCCTTCCGCTATCGGCTGCCGCCCGCCGGGTGGCGTCCGGACGGCTGGACGCCGCCACCGGCATCCAATGCGATGATTTCACAGCACAACGTCCACCTCAAGGACGCGCACAAGACGCCCCAGTTCTGGCTGATCTGGTGGGTGCTGTGCCTCAACGTGTCGGCTGGCATCGGCGTCATCGGCATGGCCTCGCCGATGCTGCAGGAGATCTTCGCGGGGTCTCTGATCGGCCTTCCTGACGTCAAGTTCAACGCGCTCAGCGGCGACCAGCGGGTTGCGATCGCGGCGATTGCCGCAGGCTTCACCGGTCTGCTGTCGCTGTTCAACATTGCCGGCCGGTTCTTCTGGGCTTCTCTATCCGATTACATCGGCCGGAAGAACACCTACTACACGTTCTTCATCCTCGGCATCGCGCTCTATGCGCTGGCGCCGCTTGCGGCCGGGATCGGGTCGAAACTGCTGTTCGTCGCCTGCTTCTGCATCATCCTGTCGATGTATGGCGGCGGCTTCTCGACGGTGCCGGCCTATCTCGCCGATATGTTCGGCACGCAGTTCGTGGGCGCGATCCACGGCCGGCTGCTCACCGCGTGGTCTACCGCCGGCATCATCGGCCCGGTGGTGGTGAACTATCTGCGCGAGTTCCAGCTCGCAGCGGGCGTGCCGCGCGACCAGCTCTACAACTCGACCATGTACGTGCTCTGCACGATGCTGGTCGTCGGCCTGATCTGCAACATCCTGGTCAAGCCGGTCAATTCGAAGTGGTACATGAGCGCGGAGGACGTCGCAGCCCTGCAGGCCCGCGGCGCGGCTGCGGACGCCGCCGGTGGCTCCTATGGCATCGGCAAGGGCGGCTTCAGCTTCGGCGCCCTGGTGTATTGGGCATTCGTCGGCATCCCGCTGGCCTGGGGCGTGTGGATCACCCTCACAAACGCGATGAAGATCTTCTGATGGCATGATGCCGCTGGCAGAAAGCAGGCAAGCGCTTCGCGCTTGCCTGGCGGCGGTCGAAGGCACCTTCGAAGCTCATCAACCCGAAGCCGCGCCCATCACCTGACGAGCACCTGCAAGTCTGGGCATTGCGCAGGCTCCGGGCACAATGCTCGGTGCCCATCCACACTCTCAGCCGGACCCGGAGGAAGCCGCGAGCAAACCATGGTCCTCAAGGACGTCAGCGACGGAAGCAATCACATCGAACGAAAGGTTAGCCCGCTGAGCAATGTCTAGGAGGGAATGCCGACCGTCGGATAGATTGAGGGTCCACAGCATCGCCATGTTCCGAGTCCAGGCGTCCCGGTCGCCTCCGATGCCCCCATATAGACCGCGCCGTCCGAGCTGCGGCTCACCCTTGGGACGGACGTTGACCATGTGACGATCGCGTTCAAGGACATCCAGCGCTTGGACGATCCACCGGAACGAGGCCGCCAGATGTTCCGCACGGATGAAGTCGAGATTGTCGGCCGAGGTATGATACTCGGGAAACGTCGCGAATTGGCTGCGCTGGAAGAGCCCGACTGGTAGATCGAAGCCAGGAGAGCAATATTGCCGTTCGTCATAGCCGTAGGGGAAGAAATCCAGCAGATTGAGAGACGCTCCGGATGCGCGCAGCACATGGACCATGGCACGGTCGATGAGGGCGTCGCCTCTGCGGCTCCGCTTATACGTGGGTCCTCCTGCATCCCCCACACAGGAGACCACGAGGCCGTGCTTTATCCGGTCGAGACCGGCCTCGTTGGTGGCGAGCCAAGCTATCGCACCTATCGTGCCCGGCACGAAGAGGATGCGGTAGCTCAGTCGCGTGCGCCTCCCTGCGAGTTCACGTGCCAGCACGGCCAGCAGCGCGAGACCTGAACAGTTGTCGTTCGCGAGTGAAGGGTGGCACACGTGTGCCGACAGCAGGACCTCATCCGCCGTCTCGCCCACGTGCAGGTATTCTCCCCAGGTCAGCGCGCCAGGCTCGAGGCGGGAGTCTATCATCACCTCGTACTCGCCGCCCGCTGCCTCCAGCGCGGTGAATTGCCGGTGCGACATACAGAAACCCCAAGTCACGTTGTAGTAGGACGTCCGGTAGGGTATGAGGTCGGGCTGATCGGGAAGCGTGAAGATATGCGCCTTCAACTCCACAAGCGGCATTTTCGCCCTGACCGGCGCACTGTAATTCAGGACGTGCAGGTTGGAGCGATGGAAATCGACCACGCGCTCGCCGTCGGCATTCTTGATATAGGCATCGGCAATGTTCCATTCCCTGGGCACCTCCCAGTCAAGCACGGCGGTCCCGGTTGGGATCTCGTGGCGCTGGACCGGGATGTGCCGGCCGAGTATGTCGATCGTCCGACGGACCCCATCGCCGGTGATGCTTCGGCAGATCGGGAAAATCTCGGCCGCGAGCGCGTAAATGCTCTGGCCGATGGCATCGTTTGCGATCAGCGGCGCCAGTGCGGGTGCTTCTCTCATGGGCTTCCGTCCTGGGGCCGGCACAGGCGAGCCGACGGCAGCGGCCCCGGCGATGATGCTCCCATGGGAGGGCTAGTGCGGCAAGCTTGCTTGCAATACCAGACCGGCACCACCGGGGCCGAGCTTGGCTGGGATCGGGAGCCTAACGCAGCCAGGAGAGTGCCCTTGACCCCCAAAGCGCAGACGTGAGAAAAGAGGCGTCCGACGCGCTTTGTCCCATTCGATCGAGAGTTGAGAACCATCGGCCGCAATTCATCCATCATCCGATGACGACACAGCGGCGGCGGAGAGAATGCCCTATTTCGGTGACAAGCTCGTGAGCGAGGCCGGGCGGTGAGATCCGCGACATTGGCGGGTGGACTTTCCGCTGCGGTGAGGATTCTCGTGACCGGCGCGGCGGGGTTCATTGGGCGGCACCTTTGCTCTCGGCTATGCGCATGTGACCTGGAAGTTCATGCCACCTCCCGTCGCGATCATCCGAGCCCTGGTGACCAGCCCATCTGGTGGCAGGCGGACATGGCGGACTTGTCCGCCGCACGCCGCATTTTCTCTGCCGTGAAACCGGACATTGTCGTTCATCTTGCCGGATCGGTCGGCGCTCGCACCGATCGCGACTTGGTGCTCCCAACCTATCACAGCCTGGCCACGAGCACTGTCAACGTGCTCCTGCAGGCATCCGAGTTCGGATGTCGCCGTATCATTCTTGCCGGTTCGCTCAATGAGCCTGTGGCGCGCTCCGAAGCTCCGATACCCGGTTCGCCATACGCCGCCGCAAAATGGATCGGCTCGACCTACGGCCGAATGTTCCACGCTCTCTACGATACGCCGATCGTCAATCTGCGAACCTTCATGACGTATGGTCCTGGCCAAGCTCGAAACAAACTCATCCCTTCAGTGGTGCTCGCGCTGCTCAAGGGCGAAGCCCCGCGCCTCTCAAGCGGCCGGGTGCGCGGCGACTGGATCTTCATCGAAGATGTCGTCGACGCATTCGTCATCGCCGCTGCCGCTCCTGACATCGAAGGGCTGACGCTCGATCTTGGTACGGGCAGCCTGACCTCGATACATGCCCTCGTAGAGAAGCTTGTTGAAGTGATGGGGAGCGAGATCGCGCCGCTGTACGGCGCCATTCCCGATCGGCCGCTCGAGCAGGAGATTGCCGCCGACACTGGGCCGGCCGTCGAGAGGCTTGGCTGGCGTGCGAGAACCTCGCTGGAGGACGGGCTTCGCCAGACAGCAGCATGGTACAGCGAAAACAGCGGATGGGCGGAGCCACCCCTGATCGGAAGCTAGGACGATCTCACCATGTCATCGCCAATCGTCAGATCACCCCGGGCGACCTGCCGCCACTGCGGGCAGCCGATTCATCATACATTCGTCGATCTGGGAATGTCGCCATTGTGCGAGAGCTTTGTTGCAGAAGACAAACTCGATACAATGGAACCCTATTACCCGCTGCACGTGCTCGTGTGCGGAAATTGCTTTCTCGTTCAGCTGAAAGAATATGTCAGTCCGGAGCACATTTTTTCAGACTATGCCTATCTTTCGTCCTATTCCACATCGTGGGTCGCGCACGCGAAAGCGTATTGCGGGATGATCAAGGACCGACTGGGGCTTGGGGCAGAAAGCCTCGTGGTGGAAATCGCTTGCAACGACGGTTATCTCTTGCAGCACTTCGGTCCGCTTGGCGTCGCGGTTCTGGGAATAGAGCCCGCAGCAAACGTCGCCAGACTGGCCGAAGAGAAGGGTGTACGGGTGCGGGTCGACTTTTTCGGAACAAGGCTGGCGGCGCAGCTGGTGACTGAAAACTGCATGGCCGATCTCGTTGTGGCGAACAATGTCCTTGCGCATGTCCCCGATATCAATGATTTTGTCGCTGGGATCCATTGTCTATTGAAACCAGACGGGATCGCGACCCTTGAGTTCCCCCACATTGAGCGCCTGATCGCCGAGAATCAATTCGATACCATCTATCATGAACATTTTTCTTATTTGTCTGCGACCGTCGTTGAGCGTATCGCCCGGCTGCATGCCCTCCGATTCTTCGATGTCGAGACGCTGTCAACGCATGGCGGGTCGCTGCGCGCCTACCTCGCTCATCAAGATTCATCTCACCCGACGAGCCCACGCGTACGTGAGCTGATCGAGCTGGAGGGCAGATTGGGATTGAACAACCTCAAAGGCTACTCCTCGTTTTTCGAAAACGCGAAGCGAACAAAACGGGAGTTGCTCTCATTTCTCATCGCGGCCAAGAACGGGGGCAAGCGGATCTGTGGCTACGGCGCGCCCGGCAAAGGCAATACCTTACTCAATTACTGCGGCATCGGTACCGACTTTCTCGATTTCACCGTCGACCGCAATCCACATAAGCATGGGAAATTTACGCCCGGTATGCACATACCAATCCGACCGATTGAAGAAATCGGTAGAGCCCGTCCAGATTTCATTTTAATCCTTCCATGGAACCTGAAGGACGAGATTGTCGAGCAGATGCGCTATGTTGGAGAGTGGGGCGCAAAGTTCGTGGTCCCTATCCCCGCCGTTGAGATAGTCGAACCGCAAGCCCCATAAGTCCGGCGCGGATGAGAAAGCGAAATGCACTTATCAAGATGGGCTATGGCGGCAAAATGCATTGCTGTGGCGGAGAAGCTCTATCCTCGGCAGGCGGCTCGCGGTGATTGATCGCGCGAGCGCGGTTTGGCATCAGGGCCGTTAATCGAAGCACCCGGAGGCGCTTGCGGTCCGCCCGGCGTCGGCGCTACGCCTGAGCCATGAACGAGCGCGAACTGATCGATCGTCTTGGCCTGCCCGACTTGTTCGCCGGCCCGGAGGACCGCATGCGCCGCCACGCCTGGATCTGCTTCGCGTGCGGGGCGACGACGATATGTCCGGAGCCCATCTGTTGTCCGGCACCGTGCGAGCGCTGCGGGGGCATAATGTTCGAGACTTGGCGGACGCCTTGTCTGGAGCGCATCAAGCCTTCGAAGCCCTGACGCGCCATGATCACCGTCGGCGCCGGCTGCAAGCTACAACGCCTAGCCGTCGAACCGGACTAGGCGTGGAAGACCGTCGAGCTGACCACACGCGGGGGGCCCAGAGCCTCGGGATCGCCAATTCGGCAAGGGCGTCCTGGCGGCGCCGGGTCTGGCCCGCAGCATAAAAAATACAAAGCGCCGACCGTTCGCAGCCGACGCAACTTGTACCTTAGGTCTCCTGCCGTCGCTTGGGTCTCCAGCGCATCGAGTGACCCAATCGCGGCAGGTTCGGTGAGAGCAGGCGCCTTTTGGCTTTACTTGAGCAGCTGGCCGCGGATCTCTCCACCCGGGTTCGCAGCGGTATGTATGTTCACATACCAGCGGCCCCCCAACAGGTCGGCAGCCTGCGCATCGGTCAGCGTGGCCTCGCCTTCGAACGAAGTGGGGAACGGCGTCCCTTTTGTTGAGATCCAGACGGCAACTCCCGCGTTCTTGCCGGCTTCGGCCGGACCGTGGAAATGGGCCATGGTCGCGGCGCCCGTCAGGCCGGAATAGGTCCCCTTCCAGGTCAGGACCTTCGAGGCCGTGTCGTAGGTCGCCGTGACTGAGCCCGTCCCCTTACTGTTGTTGGCCGGCGTCTCGCTCGAAGCCTTAAGGGCGGCCTTGAAAGTGACGGTCTCGGCGAGCGCCGGACGGCCGCTCGCCCAGAGCATCATTGCCAGCGCGACGATGCCGTAGCTGAAGAACGCTCTCATGTGATTGTCTCCTCCTCGATACTGCAACGCAACGCCGCAGAGCGGTGCAATGCACCGCCCATCAGCTGCAGCGACAGACAATAGACGACCGCGGCATCACGCCTATTCCCGGGTGCAAGCCGCTAGTTGGCGTCCGCCGGCAGCCGCGGCAGAGATTGGCGTCGCGCGCGTTCGGCCTCGGCGAGAGTGCGCCAATTCTCGCAGAGCGCTTCGAAGCTGCGAAGCTCGTCGTCGGCGAGTTCGCGCAGATCGCCGGCGGAGCGGTCGTTCAGGAGCTTCAGGATGTCGCGCATCGCTCTCTCCCGAGGGCGGTTGCCACCCTGCAGTATGTGGGTAACGCCAGGAGCGCCCGCAACAAATGTGGCGGAAAGGGGGCGCGGCCGGCCTTGCGAATCCGAGCAGGATGCTTACATACCTTTTGCGCGTCATGCGGGGCGCTGGCCCCGCCATTGCCGAACGGGCTGGCGCCCACCTCTCTTACCGCACGGTTATGCCGCAGCTCCGTTAGAGTAGAGTAACGCCGCTGCGGTTGCTCGGGAGCCCGCGGCGCGCGTCATCAAAGGGCACATATGACTCCAAGCTCGAGACGAGGGCAGACCATGAATCCACATTCGACGAATCCGAATTCGAAGCGAAGGAACGGCCCACGACGACCGCAGGCGGCGCGTCGGCCGCAGAACGGCGGCGGCAATGCGAGGCAGCACTACGAGAGATACCT
>DATBKR010000593.1:0-1810 GCA_036555805.1 Hyphomicrobiaceae bacterium
GTCGGAGTGCTGGGGCTGGGGGGTGATGCGCAGCCGCTCGGTCGAGCGCGGCACCGTCGGGTAGTTGATCGGCTGCACGTAGATGGCGAAGCGGTCGAGCAGGGCGTCGGTGATGCGCTTGGTCAGAACGGGATCGCCCACAAGGATCGGCACGATGTGGCTCGGGTTGTCCATTACCGCCAAGCCGGCCGCCTTCAGCCGCCGCTTGAGCGCCAGCGCACGCTCCTGATGGCGCTCGCGCTCGGCGCTGCTCGTCTTCAGATGCCGGATGCTGACGGTCGCGCCGGCCGCGATGGCCGGGGGCAGCGAGGTGGTGAAGATGAAGCCCGGCGCATAGGAGCGGATGGCGTCGCACAGGTCGCGCTTGCCGGCGATGTAGCCTCCCATGATGCCGAAGCCCTTGGCGAGGGTGCCGTTGATGATGTCGACGCGGTGCATGACACCGTCGCGCTCGGCGATGCCTCCACCGCGCGGCCCGTAGAGGCCCACGGCGTGCACCTCGTCGAGGTAGGTGAGGGCGCCGTACTTGTGGGCCAGGTCGCAGATCGCGCCGATGGGGGCCATCAGGCCGTCCATGGAGTAGCAGGACTCGAAGGCGATCACCTTGGGCCGGGCGATATCGACCTCGCGCAGCTTGGCCTCCAGGTCGGCCAGATCATTGTTGCGGAAGATGATCTTGTCGCCCCCGCCGTTGCGGATGCCGGCGATCATGGAGGCGTGGTTCTTGGCGTCGGAGAAAATCACGAGGCCCGGCAGCAGCTTGCGCAACGTGGCGAGCGTGGTGTCGTTGGCGACGTAGGCGGACGTGAAGAGGAGCGCGGCCTCCTTGCCGTGCAAATCCGCCAGTTCCGCCTCCAGTTCCACGTGGTAATGCGTGGTGCCCGAGATATTGCGGGTGCCGCCCGACCCGGCGCCGGCCGCGTCGATGGCCTCGTGCATGGCCCGGAGCACCGCGGGGTGCTGCCCCATGCCCAGGTAGTCGTTGGCGCACCAGACCGTGATCGGCCGGCAGGTGCCGCCGTCGCGGTAGTGCCGCGCGGCGGGGAAGCGGCCCCGGTCGCGCCGGATGTCGGCGAAGACCCGGTAACGGCCCTCATCCTTCAGCGCCTGCAGCGCCGCGGCGAATGCCTTCGCATAATCCATTGATCCACCCTCGCCGTGCAGGGCCTGCGAGCCGCCGCCACGCTTCTGGACCCATTCTAAACCACCAGTCAGGAACGAGAAGCCCCCGCTCATTGTCGCATGCTCCCTGCGATCGGCGCCCAGTCTTTGACGTTGTGAGGTGCCCGCCGGGCCCCAGCCGCCTTGGTCTCGGGTGGCGGCTGCGGCGACGGGCGGCGGCGTCCTAGTTGTTCGAGTAGGCGCGGGCCTGCACCACGTCCTTGCGCATCGGCCCGAGCAGGCCCAGGAGTTCCTGCTGCTCGCGCGGCGGCACGTTGAACTTGTTGAGCGACCTGACCAGGTCCTCCACCAGCGCGTCGAAGTCCCGGTTGCGCACCCCGAGTCCGCGGTGCGCCTCGCGCATGCTGCGGCCCTCGTACTGGCACGGACCGCCGGAACCGGCGCAAATCTGCTGCACCAGCAGGCGCTTCAGCCGGTTGATGTCGGTGTTGCCGAAGAACTTGTTGATGCGGTTGTCGCGCGCGACGTTGCCGACGAAGTCGCTGACGACGGCGCTGATCGCAGGCTTGCCGCCGAGGCGCTGATAGAGCGACTTCTGCTGATGATAGAACGTGGCGTGAGCCAGCGTTGCCACCGAGGCGGTGAGGCCCAGGGCAAGCAGGATGCCGATGGGACGAACGAGGCGCAT
>DATBKR010000594.1:0-2659 GCA_036555805.1 Hyphomicrobiaceae bacterium
CCCCCCCCCCCCCCCCCCCCCCCCGCGGCTCCACCTTCAGCGCGTGACGCTGCTCCCGGAGGACGCGGTCGCCTGGCACGGGCGGAGGGGCGCGCGGCCGAGGAGCTCGGCCAGGCCCGCGCCGTTCCTGGGATCGGCCAGGAAGGCGATCGGCTTGCGGTCGTCCTGGCCGAACTCGGGGATCGAGCAGGAGGAGGCGAGCACCGTCTCGGCCTGGGTCCAGAGCATCCGTACCGTCTCCTTGACCTCGGGCCGCTGCAGGTTCTCCCACGTCGCCGGCACCGACTCGCGCGCCGTATCGACGTAGCTCATGGCGAACGACATGAGCGAGGCGAGGCCGTCGCGATGGCCCACCTCCCCGTCGCCGCGCTTGTGCAGCGGGGCGAGCCTGACGGCCGACCCGAGGTCATGGCTGTAGGCGTTGAGCTCGTCGAGCAGGAAGCGGAAGTCCTCGTTCGAACTGGCGGAGCCGCGCTTCAAATAGGTCTGCACATACATGTCGCCGGCGCTGAACTTGCGAGCGATGTCACGCGGCGGGAAGAAGCGCAGGTGCTCGGCCGGGCGCCCGGCGATGCCGCCGTCGATGAGCGGATAGGCGTTCTTCTCGCTGGTGAGCAGATGGACGGACTCGTGCACCGCGGTGGCGAGGCCGAGCACCACGTCGTCACAGGTCAGGAAGCGCAGGAAGTGCCGCTTGTCACCGATGGCCTCGTAGATCGCGTGGCCCTGGGGCGAGAGGCGCTGCAGGTCGCGCAGCGCCTGCGGCTGGCAGTCCGTCCGGGCCGCCATCGCGGCCGACGAGCTGGTGACGGCGAGCAGGGCCGCGGCGGCGGCCCGCAAGGCTTGGCGCATTTGGAGATCCCCACGTGTTGTTTTCGTTCTTTGCCCGCGCCGGTCGCAGCTGCGCGGCAGATCGTGTTCTTAAGAGGGCATACCGATGGCCAAAAGGGGGCAAAGGCGCGCGCCATGTGCGGCATTTTCTCAAGTCATACCAGCATCTTCCGCGGCTTCGCTTAGGGGATCATCTGATTGCCGGCAGTAAGATTTTGTTCAGTATCCGCATTCCCGGTGAAAGCAGCGTTCGGCGTAGCTTGGAGAATCGGAAGATGAGGACATATCTGAAAGGACTGTGCGGCGCGGCGGTGCTGGCGGCGACGGCATCGCTGGCGATGCAGACCCCGGCCGAGGCTCAAGGCCAGGGCCGGTGCGTGCGTTGCGGCAGTGCGCCCATCACGAAGACCAACACGGTCTACAGGTATCGGACCGTGAATCGCGTGCACAACGTCACCCGCTTCAAGGACGTGAACCATACCCGCTTCCAGCGCCACGTCACGCGCGTGGTGCACGTCACGCGGGTGCAGCCGATCCAGCGGGTCCACCTCGTCACACGGGTGCACAACCGCATGGTGATCCTGCGCCAGACCCAGAACGTCGCGCAGACGACCTCGCTGCCGATGCGCACCGTGACCACGGGTAAGACCATCCACATCAACCACGCTCCAACCTTCGGGACCTGCTGCCGCTAGACCCCGGAGCCGGGGGCACACGCCAGGCGGCGCGCTTCCCAGCCGGAAGCGCGCCCGCGTTTGGTGTCGGGCCAGCGCGGGCGGGGCCCGGCGCACGGGCGGGGCCGTCGCCGGCACGAGGGCAATGGCACCGTTCCCGGGGGCTTGGTGCGCCCGGAATGGTCCCAGGACGACTTCGCGAGGGCCGGTGCGGGGGCTGCCGGGCCGGAAGGCGCTCACAAGAACGCACGAAAGACGCGGGGAATGGGCTGGCCGCGCATTCATGTCCTGCTAAAAGACCGATGCTTGAAGATCGATGCTCTCCACCCGACTTGTTGATGTGCGCAGGGCCGTGCTCGACGCGGCGCACGCCGGCGCATGCTCCGTCTGGCCGACTCCCAGGCGAACAGGAGGATGACAATGGCCGACATCGCGACCAAATCTCCGTTGCAGTACCTCGACCAGGCGTCCGCGGCCCTGCGCGGGATGGGGCTGATGCCGGACAAGACCGAGCCGGCTCCCATCAACGCGCTGCTCGAGAAGATTTCCGACCTCGACAAGGACAAGATCGCGCTCATCGCGCGTACGCTGGGCCAGGCCGAGGTGTTCAACGAGGTGGTGCGCGAGCAGACGTCGCAGATGGAGATTGGCGAGCGCTACCAGGACATCACCAACGGCTTCAACTCCATCCGCGACGATGCCAAGCGTCTCGTCGATCAGGCGTCCGACGGCAAGGTCGACATCTTCGAGCGTGGCACCAACATGTGGATGAAGATCGCCCGCGGCGACATCGCCGACCGCTTCGACAAGATCCGCAAGACCTACCTTGCGGTAACCAGGGAGACCAAGAACCAGATCGAGCGCGAGAGCAAGATCCTCGACGCCTATCGCGACTACCGCGGCGCCCTCAAGCACGCCGAGGTGATGTCGCTGGAAATCCTCAAGCAGGCCGAAGCCAAGCTGGAGGCCGCCCGCAAGGACCTGCAGGCGGCGACCGACAAGGTCGCCAACTTCTCGGGCAAGGAGCCGGCCGAGCGCGCCAAGCTGGAGCTGGCGCGCGACGAGCAGCTGCGCCGCACCCAGGAGGAGGAGAAGCGCTACCAGATCGCCAAGGACCTCTCCGACAACATGACCATCTCCTACAACACCACCGA
>DATBKR010000595.1:0-6535 GCA_036555805.1 Hyphomicrobiaceae bacterium
TATGAGGGTGGTCTTCGATCGCGGCTCAATTGGGACGGGGTCCGCGCTGCCCAATTCAGGGGCTCGGAGGCACGACGACCGGCGTGCGGTGGATGTCCGCGTTCATGACGTTGCCGTTGACGGCGATGAGGGCGGAGAGGGTGTAGCGGCCGGCGGGAAGGCGGCCGGTCAGGTCGGCCTGGAAGGTGCGGCCGGCCCCGAGCAGGATGGTACCGGCGAGCGCGACGCGCCCGTCGGCGTCGGTGACGACGTAGCGGAATTCCGGGGCGGAGCGCTGCGCAACCGGGCCCGAAACCTCGCCGAGCGGCGTGCGCACGAGCCGGTAGCTGCGCTGGAAGTGCTCCACCACCTCGATGTCTCCCGAGACGGTGAGGCGCCCGTCCTGCCACTTCACTTCGGTGATGAACCCGCGCCGCGGGACGGCGTAGGCGTCGAACGAGCCCACGCCCAGCGGATAGGTGAGATCCCGGAACGCCTCCAGCGTCACGCTCTCGGACGTCCAGCCCTTGAGCTTGTAGGGACCGTTGGTCACCAGGAAATGGCCGCGCGCCTTGTAGAACGCCGCCAGCGCCTGCCAGCGCCGGCGCGCCTCCTCCGGGCTGACGTAGGCGCTGAGCGCTTCGGGACGGAACCCGTCGCGCTCGAAGCGCTCCACCAGGGATGCCAGCCTGGCGTTCAGCTCCGGCGATCGCACGAGGTCGAGCCACGGGACGCCGCGCCGGCGCGCCTCGGCCTCCGAGAAGGCCGCCCAGCCGCGGCTCACGGCCTCCTCCATCAGCACGAGCACATGCCAGGGCAGCGTGCTCCACGGCGGCGCCATCACCGCGTTCCACTCGGGGTCGCCGGGCGCGATGTCGAGGTACACCTCGAACGCGATCACCTCGCGCAGGAACTTAACGTCGCCCACCATGAACGACTTGGAGGCGGCGTCAACGCTGCCCGGGCGCAGCGCCACGAGATGCCGGCGCAAGGGCGCCGTCGCCGCATCGACGACGGGGTCGTAGCGGCCGCCATGGTTTCCGTCCGCGCTGCCCTCGCGCACACTCCAGCGATAGGCGAAGGCGTAGGCATAGAGCAGGTCGGCCACGCCTGTTTTGGTGCCGTCGTGAAAGGCCGAGCCCAGCACCTTGTAGGCGAGCTTAACGCGCGCCGTCGCCTTGCCCGGGGCCGCGAGCGCGCCGTCGGGCGCGCGCGGCAGCACGGCGCCGGCCGGGATCGCGACGCCATCGCCCGCCTCGGTGGTCACGGCGGAGGGCGTGGCGGCGACGCGACTCTCCACGATCGGCTGGGCGGCAATGGACAGGCCGAAGAACGTGTAGACCACCATCAGTGCGGTGAGCGGCACCTGCGAGCGCAGGGCGGCGCCGCGCGCCCCGTAGAGGCCGATCGCCTTGACGTGGGCGAGGTAGACCGCCGCCACGTGCCCGGTGACGATCGCGGCCACGGCCGCGTACCAAGCGAAGCGCGCGCCGACGAGACCGATGTCCACCCGATACCCGGCGGTGCCGATGAGGTTCCAGCCGAAGCCGAATGGGTCGGACGCGAGCGGGACGATGTACTGGCCCTGCACGAGCAGGAACTGCAGGTAGTGCGCCACGTGGTACCCGATGGCGATGGGCACCAGCGTGAGGGCGAAGCGCCGCGCCGTCTCCAGCACGCCGGGGTCCCCGCCGCCGAGCCGGCTCATGAGCGCGCAGATGCCGAGGTAGGCCGCGAGGAAGACGAGCCATATGGCCATGAGCCCGGCGGTCTTGATGGTCATCGACGCCGCCTCGCCGCCGCCGGGCAGCAGCGGATGCAGCGCCTCCTCCAGCATCCCCCACTCGCCGGTGCCGGTGAGCCCGTCGTAGAGGACGGTGGCGAGGAGAAGCAGTACGAACGCCATCATGGAGGTGGAGAGCGGCGCTGGGTCCAGCAGGCCGGCGCCGAAGGGCCGCAGCAGCAGCCGGCCGCCCTTCGCCTCGGTAGGCGCGAAGCGCGCGAGCGTGCCGAAGACGAGCGAGAACACCTCCCCGTGCCCGAGCCAGGCCTCCCGCCCGAACGCCGCCATGCCAGCCCAGGTGAGGACGGAGTACGCGATGGCGAGCCGGGCGATATGCGCCGGATCGGCGGCGTTGGGGGAGACGAGCTCGGTCCACGAGAAGCCGAGCAGCAGGAGGCAGGCGGGCCACGCCCCTAGCCACACCGGATACGGACGGCCCAGCGTCAGTTCGCGGCCCCCTCCCAACCGCTGGCAGAGCCAATCGGCGGCGTCGTAGGCCGTGCGCCACGGATTGATCAGGCGCCACAGGTCGCCCGCGAACGCCTGCACGTAGGCGAGGCCAACCCACCAGACGATCCACACCAGCGTCGGCGCGACGTTGCGGTAGGGGTTGCCGGACCCGATGAGGCCCGCCAGCACGACGGCCAGGAACAGCCCGAGCGCCGCTGACCTGATGGTGAGCAGCACGGCCGGGTGCGCGAGCCAGCGCCCCGGTGGCATGTCGAGCAGGTCGTAGCGCCCGCCAGCCTCGGGCACGGCAGTGCGCCGCACGAACAGTCCGAACAGCGCAAACGACAGCGCCACCGCCGTTGCCGCGCCGAAGAGATAGAGCGACAGCGGCACCGGCAACTCGTAGCGCTGGCCGAAGCCGTGCGCCACGGCAGGCGTGGCAAAGGCGCAGCACACCGCCGCGGCCAACGCCGCCATCGCGAATGGCGAATGGCAAATGGCGCATGGCGAATCGGGAATGGGGAGTGGGGAAGGGGGAGCGGCGAGCGGCTCGACGACCATTCGCCGTTCCCCATTGGCCATTCGCCCGTTACCGCGGCAGCACCTCGATGTGGACAAGTGCGGCCTCACCATGCGAATGCCCACCTTTGGCTTCGGGCTTGTGCTCCTCCACGGGGAAGCGCCCGGCGGCACGGGCGACGAAGCTCATCTCGGCCACGCCGCCCGGCTCGACCTTGCGCTCGATATCGTAGCCGTGCAGGTGCAGCACCATCGGCCGGTCGCTGGTCCAGCGCAGCTTCACGGTGTCCCCCTGCTTCACCCGCACCAGCCGCATTCCCTGCGGCACCACCCCCGCCTCGATCTTGAGATCGAAGGTGAGATCGGCCGCTTGCGCGACGATCAAAGGGTTGACGATGAAACTGAGGACAAGGAGCAGCCGGCGGACCATCCCGCTCGACGGGATTCGGCGTTGCCCTGGAGGCTGGCGATGCACGAGGAGAGGGAGACCTTCGCTCATGGCTTTGGCGTCTCCTCCACCTCGGAGAGGCGGTTCAGGACCCAGCCGCCGTCGTAGGGCGAAGGGATGACGGCCTGGTCGCCGACGGCGAACCACATCAGGCGGCCGAAATCGCCCGTGAAACCGCCCACGGGGTTCCAGGCGTCCCGCGGCGGCGTGGCCGTGCCCAGCTTCAGCCAGCCGTTCCAGGGGAAGTCCTTGAGCTTGACGGTGCGCAGGAACATGGGCGTGCGGAACCCCGCCACCGCATCGTAGGCGATGTTCTCGATGCCGTCCGAGAACGATGCGTTGTAGTACTCGCGCCGGAGCGTGTAACCCACGACGGCGCCGCGGCATCCTGCGGTGAGCCGGCGCACCAGGTCTCGCTCCAGGTTGGCACGCTCGGCCGCATCGGCGACCTCCCCGGCCTGCAGACGCGCCACGTCGGCCTCCACGCGCTGCCGCACCGCCGGCTCCGCCACCGTGTCCGCCAGCAGGCGATAGGCCTGGAACCAGCCCGAGCGCACCCAGCGCGGCCCGATCCAGCCGTTCATTACCGACGTGCCGGCTTCGAGCAGGCTGCCCGCATCGACCGCCTGCACCACCGCATCCCACTGCGCGCCCTCGGCGCGCCACTCCGGCCGCACGAGACCCGGGGCCCCCTCGGCGCGCAGTTTCATGCCAATCCCCGAGGCCGGTACGCGCGCAGCAGCGCCCGCGAAGCGCGCCATCGCGGCCTCCGCCAGGTCGGCGTGGGTGAGGTAGTCGCCGCTGAGCGGCGTCACCGGATAGGCATGCGCGACGACATCGCCGCCCCTGACCGCCACTTCGCGCACGACCGCGCCGACGACCGCGCAAGCCGTCCCCTCGTCCGTTGCGAGAGCTGAATTCGGGTTGAGCTTCACGACGAGGAACGCGCCGAGCGACGGCGCGGACGCGATGTCCTTCGGCACCGGCCCGGCGAAGCCGAGGCCCTCGCCCACATAGGCGTGGAGCTTGCCCTTTTCGAGCAGTTCGCCCGCCTGTTGCGGCGCGAGGGTCGCGATCTCGATCTCGTGCGGATAGTAGGACGGATAGACCGGCTGCTCGTGCCCGCCGCGCGCCGCCGGAACGAACAGCAGAGCTGTCGCCGCCAGGACCAGCGGCGCCGGCGCCGCCAGAATGAGTGCACTCCGCGTCTTCATTGCCAGCTCCATGCCTGGGAGAGCCGCATCACCGCCGACATGCCGCCATCTGGGCAGGAATGCAAGCCCGGCCAAGGTTTCGATCGGGCAACGCCCGGAACGCCCAGCGCCTGAAACGGCAGGCCCGCCTGGCGACCGGAACGAACCAACGCCGCAGCCGGCCGTTTAGGGCCTATGGATGCAACTCTGACTTGGCCACGCAATCGCTTGTTGATTGCTCTTCCGCCGCGCAACCTCAAGCAGGTTCTGCCGGCGCTGGAGCGGATCGACTGCCGGCGCCAGCAGGTTCTCACCGATGCGGATGGCCCGCTGCACGATGTGTTCTTTCCCGACAGCGGGGTGATCTCCGTCGTCACCGTATACCCCAACGGCAGCATTATCGAGATGGCGACTGTCGGTCGCGAAGGCAGCACCGGCTTCCAGGCCGTCTTCGGGGCCCGAATCTCCTCGGTGCGCCTGCTGGTGCAGGTACCGGGCACCGCGGCAAGGATGTCGAGCGCCGTGTTCGCACGCTCCATGGAGGCGATGCCGGCGTTTCGCAATCTCATGCTGGCCCATGTGCACGCGTTCCTGGAGCAGGTGATGGTCTCCGCCGGCTGCAACGGCGCCCATAGCCTGAAGCAGCGCTTGGCGCGCTGGCTCCTCATGATGCGCGACCGGCATGACAACGACGTGCTGCCCGTTACCCAGGACCTGCTGGCTCAGATGCTGGGCGTGCACCGGCCGACCATCACCAATGTGGCACGCGCCCTCGAGCGCGACGGGCTGATCGCATGCGACCGCGGACGCATCACCATTCTCGACCGTGCCGGCCTGATCGGCGCGTCGTGCGAATGCTACCAGGTCGTCCGTGGCCGCCTAGCCCACCACCTGCCGAAAACGTACCTCGCATAGCCGGTCTTTGGTAATGTAGATTACCGACAGGGCCCACGCGCAATGCCACAAGCGCGTCTGACATTCCTGAATTCACCAGCGTTGGGGACGTCAATGAAAGCTCGTCAGCTCATCGCTAGCGCATCGTACGGACCCGAGCAGCTCAAGGCGCTCTTCGAAGCCTTCGATCAGGCGTGGGAGGTGATGGCGGCCGAGGTGGGAGAGGACCCGGCAGCCATTGAGGTCGCCCGGCTCAGACTTGCCAACACCATCATCGGCTTGGCCGGTAGTGGGGAGCTGGACCCGGTGCAGCTCAAGAACGCCGCGCTCCGACTCCTTTCGGGCGGTGGGCGCCAAAGCAGCTAGGACGCCCCACCGGAGCGGCTGGGCGGCTTCCCATGGGGTGCGAGCCTCCCCAGCTCGGTGAGCAGGCGCTGCATATCGGGCGGTTGCTCCACGGCCGGGACGTGGTCGGTCGCCTCCCTCAAGGCCGCGCCTATTCGGAAGAGAATGAGGAGGCTTTCCCGCCTTTCGTTGTCCGTGCTCCGCTGCATTTGCGGGTGGAATGCAGAACACGCATGGACTGTTCCTGCCGCGCGTGAAAAGAATCGCCTCGCGCGGCGCGCGTTCCGGCGGCCGCGCTGGCTGGAGAGACGGGGCACGCCTCGACGCAATGCAGCCATGCCGGGCCCCGGCGCGATGGTTCAGCCTCGTCTCAGCCTCTGAGTGCGCGTGCAACCTTCTCGTCTGCGAGGGCGGCCTGAGGGGGGCCGTGGAAGATGATCTCGCCACGGTCGATGGCGTAGAGGCGGTCGCCGATGCGGGTGGCGGCGGCCAGGTGCGACTCGGCCATGAGGATGGACACGCCGAGGGCCTTGATCTTGAGCACGGCCTCGGTGAAGCGGTTCACCACCACCGGGGCCAGGCCCTCGAACGCCTCGTCCAGCAGCAGCAGCGTGGGCGACAGCATCATGGCGCGCGCCACCGCCACCATCTTGCGCTGACCGCCCGACAGGTGCAGGCCCTGGCGTGAGAGCAGGCTTCTCACCTCCGGGAACACCGCGAACGCCTGCTCTTGCGGGTCGGCGCTCTGTCCGCCGCGCTTCCTGGCGACCTCCTCGCCCAGCCAGCGCCCGACCATCAGGTTCTCGTCCACAGACAGCTCCGGGAACACGCCGCAGTCCTCGGGCGAGAAGCCGATGCCGCGCCTTGCCCGCTGGTGCGGCGGCAGCCTGGCGATGCTCTCGCCGTTGAAGACGATGTCGCCTG
>DATBKR010000596.1:0-15530 GCA_036555805.1 Hyphomicrobiaceae bacterium
CTCGCACTGGCACGAGGGTCCAACTGCTTCCATATTTGGGTGATCATGTACCGCCTTGAGATGCAAGATGTTCCGGCAACGGGCGCGGTGCGGCTCGACGGTCTCGACGTGCAGGCCGACGAGTGGGCCCTTTTCATCGACATCGACGGCACACTGCTCGACATGGCGCCGACGCCCGACGCCGTGCGCGTGCCGCCTGGGCTGGTCTCGACCCTGACCCATCTCTCCCAGAGCTTCAGGGGCGCCGTGGCCCTCATCACGGGCCGGCGCGTCGCCGATGCCGACCGCTTCTTTGCCCCGCTCAAGCTTGCAGTGTCCGGCGTGCATGGCGCCGAAGCGCGCAACGGGCGCGATGACCGCATCGCGCTGCTGGCCGGCCCCGTGCCCGACGATCTTGCGGCGGCCGTGCATGACGCGGCCCTGGCCCGGCCCGGCATCCTGGTGGAGGACAAGGGCGCGGCACTCGCCGTCCACTACCGCAACGCGCCCGAGACGCGCGCGGAGCTGGAGCTGGAGCTGAGGCGCGCTGTCGCCCGTTGGGAGGGCTTCGCCGTGCGCACCGGCCGCAAGGTCCTCGATGTCGTGCCCGAGGCGCATTCGAAGGCCACCGGCCTCGCCTGGATCATGACGCTGCCGGCCTTCCACGGCCGCCGGCCGATCATGATCGGCGACGACCACGGCGATGAGTCCGCCATCCGGGCCGCCGAGCGACTGGGCGGCATCGGCCTCACCGTCGCCGGCGAGCATTTCGGCCCCGAGCGCGCCGATTTCCTCACGCCGGCCAGCGTCCGCTCCTGGCTCGCCAGCCTGTGCCGGAACGACGGCGCGTAGGTCGGGTGGAGCGCGGCGCCAGCCGCACGAAGACCCAACGCTCCGAGGGATCCCGTGCCGGACGTTGGGTCTCGCTGTCGCTCGACCCAACCTACGGGTCCCGTCGGCTCAGGCAAAATGCAAGTTGGATTAGGGAATTATCGCGCTTGTTTCACAAGCGATGGAACACCTATGCCACTGATGCGCTGACGGCACCGTATGCTGCAACGAACCGCGGCTCCTGTTCCGCCGAGGTTGTCCTGCGCCAATAGGTTCCCATGCCGCAAGTCATCATCCGCATGTGCGCCGCGGTCTTCGTCGCGACGCTGGGTCTTGCGTTGGCAGCCTGCGATACAGAGGCGCCGCAGGCGGCACCGGCGGCACCGCCTCCGCCGCAAGTCACGGTCGCACGACCCGTGGTCAAGACTGTGACCGACCATACCGAGTTCGTCGGGCGTTTCGTGGCCGTGGACGCGGTGGAGATCCGGGCGCGCGTGTCGGGATATCTCGACGCCATCCACTTTACCGACGGCCAGTTCGTGAAGCAGGGGGACCTTCTGTTCACCGTCGACCGCCGGCCGTTCCAGGTCGCGCTCGACCAGGCGCGGGCCAATCTCGCGCAGGCCAAGGCCAACGTGGTCTACGCCACGACCGACCTCGCGCGCGGCAAGGACCTGGTGGGCCGCGCCATCATCAGTCAGCAGACCTTCGATCAGCGCGTCCAGTCCAAATCGGTGGCCGAGGCCAACGCCGCGGCCCAGGAGGCCGCCGTGAAACAGGCCGCGCTCGACCTGGAGTTCACCGAGCTGCGCGCGCCGGTATCGGGGCGGATCGGCGATCGGCGCGTCTCCGTGGGCAACCTCGTCATGGGCGGCACCAGCGCCGCTGCTACGACGCTGCTCGCCACCATCCAGTCCACCGATCCCATCCGCTTCGAGTTCACGGCGGACGAAGGCGCCTACCTCCGCTACCGGCGCATGACGAAGACCACGCCGGACAGGATCAACAACGCCGGCGAGGTGCCCGTGAACCTGAAGCTCCTGGACGAGCAGATCTTCTCCCATCCCGGCCACATGGATTTCGTGGACAACGCCATCGACACGGCCTCGGGCACCATCCGCGCGCGCGCGGTGTTCCCCAACCCCAACGGCACGCTCACGCCCGGCATGTTCGGCCGCATCCAGGTGGCCACGGGGCCGCCCGCCGAGGCGCTGCTGGTGCCCGACTCGGCCATCGGCACCGAGCAGGTGCGCAAGTACGTGCTGGTGGTGGATGACAACGATGTCGCCCGGCCCAAGTACATCACGCTGGGCCCGGCGATCGAGGGGCTGCGCGTGGTGGCGTCGGGGCTGCAAGCCAGCGACCGCGTCATCGTCAACGGTCTCATGCGCGTGCGGCCCGGCGCCAAGGTGTCGCCGGAGATGTCCACCGCCGAGGCCGCGATGGAGCACGAGACGACGCCCCCGCGCTGATCCGGCCGGCCTGCGATGCGCATCTCGCACTTCTTCATCGACCGGCCGATCTTCGCGGGCGTGGTCTCGGTCGTGTTCGTGATCCTGGGGCTCGTGTCCCTCTTGCGCCTGCCGGTTGCCCAGTTCCCCGACATCGCTCCGCCGACGGTCAACGTGACGGGCCAGTACCCCGGCGCCAGCGCCGACGTGGTCGCCAACACCGTCGTCGCCCCCATCGAGCAGCAGGTGAACGGTGTCGAGAACA
This sequence comes from Hyphomicrobiaceae bacterium, assembly GCA_036555805.1. Lineage (GTDB taxonomy): Bacteria > Pseudomonadota > Alphaproteobacteria > Rhizobiales > Hyphomicrobiaceae > AWTP1-13. The sequence continues at coordinate 2,527 of DATBKR010000596.1, forward strand.
TGCTCTACATCTCGTCGAACGCGACGGGAGACGGGCGCTTCACCATTGCCGTCACCTTCGACCTCGGCACCAACCTCGACATCGCCCAGGTGCAGGTGCAGAACCGGGTGGCAACGGCCCTGCCGCGCGTGCCGGTGGACGTGCGCAACATCGGCGTCACCGTCAACAAGGCCTCGCCCGACCTGATGATGGTCGTTCACCTCTACTCGCCCGACAAGACGCGCGATACGCTCTTCATCTCCAACTACGCCACCGTGCAGATCAACGACGTGCTGGGCCGCATCAACGGCGTCGGCTCCATTACCGTGTTCGGGGTGCGCGACTACTCCATGCGCGTGTGGCTCGACCCGGACCGGCTGCAGTCGCTCGACCTGACGGCCAGCGATGTGGTCGCCGCGCTGCAGGCCCAGAACGTGCAGGTGGCCTCGGGCGTGCTCAATCAGCCCCCGGTGGACCACCCCGGCGCCTTCCAGATCGCCGTGCAGACGCTCGGGCGCCTCGCCGACGCCGGCGAGTTCGGCAACATCATCGTCAAGCAGACCGACAACGCCGTCGTGCGCATCAAGGACATCGGCAAGGTGGACCTGGCGGCCCAGGACTACTCCACCAACTCCTACCTCGACCGCGACCCGGCCATCGGCCTCGGCATCTTCCAGCAGCCGGGGACCAACGCGCTGGAAGCCGCGCACGCGGTGAAAGCCAAGATGGACGAGCTGGCCAAGGAGTTCCCGGCCGGGCTCAAGTACGCCATCATCTACAATCCCACCGAGTTCATCCAGCAGTCGGTGGACGCCGTCCGGGACACCATTCTGGAAGCGATCGTCCTGGTCGTGCTGGTGGTGATCCTGTTCCTGCAGACCTGGCGCGCGGCCGTCATCCCGCTCCTCGCTATCCCAGTGTCGCTCGTCGGCACCTTCTTCGTGATGGAGCTGTTCGGGTTCAGCCTCAACAACCTGTCCCTGTTCGGCCTGGTGCTGGCCATCGGCATCGTCGTCGACGACGCCATCGTGGTGGTGGAGAACGTGGAGCGCAGCATCGCCGCGGGCCTCGGCCCACGCGATGCCGCGCGGCGGAGCATGGACGAGGTGGGCGGCGCGCTCATCGCCATCGCGCTGGTGCTGACGGCCGTGTTCGTGCCCTCGGCCCTCATCACGGGCATCTCGGGGCAGTTCTACCGCCAGTTCGCGCTCACCATCGCCGGCGCCACCGTCATCTCGCTCATCGTCTCTCTCACCCTGTCGCCGGCCATGTGCGCCCTGCTCCTGAGGCCGCACGCCGAGCGCGCGCGGGTGCCCTGGTGGGCCCGGCCCATCCGGCTGTTCTTCCGCGCCTTCAACTGGGTATTCGACGGGCTGGCCGGCAGCTACGGCTGGCTCGCCCGCCACATCGTGCGCGTCGCCGCGCTCATGCTGGTCGCCTACGCGGGCATCCTCGCCTACGGCCTCAACGAGTTCCGCAAGACCCCCGTGGGCTTCATCCCCAACCAGGACGTGGGCTACCTGATCGGCGTGGTGCAGCTGCCGCCGGGGGCATCGCTCGCCCGCACCGACGAGGTCAACCGCAAGGTGGTGGAGATCGCGCTCGATACGCCCGGCGTCGCCCACGCGGTCAACATCGTCGGCTTCTCCGGCGCCACGTTCACCAATGCGCCGAACTCCGGCGCGGTCTTCATCGTGGAGGAGCCGTTCGAAAAGCGCGCGCGCGACCCAAAAAGGTCGGCGCCGGCCATCCAGGCCGCGCTGCTGCAGCGCCTCTCGACCATCCAGGAAGGCCTGGTGCTGGTGGTCTCACCTCCGCCGGTGCGCGGCATCGGCACCGCCGGCGGCGTGCGCATGATGATCCAGGACCGGAGAGGCGTGGGCACGCAGGCCTTGCAGAAAGCCGTGAACGACATGGTGGCCAAGGCCTCGCACCTGCCCGGCCTCACGCAGGTATTCTCGCTGTTCGAGACCTCCACCCCGCAGCTCTATCTCGACATCGACCGGACCAAGGCGGAGATGCTCAACGTCAACGTGGCGGACGTGTTCGGTGCGCTGCAGACCTTCCTCGGCTCCACCTACGTCAACGATTTCAACCTCCTGGGCCGCACCTTCCGGGTCGTCGCCCAGGCCGACGCGCCGTTCCGGCTCGACACCAGGGACGTGCTGAAGATCCGTGTGCGCAACAGCACCGGCCAGACCGTGCCGCTCGGCTCCTTCACCACCGCGCACAGCGTCACCGGGTCCTTCCGGGTGCCGCGCCACAACCTCTATCCCGCGGCCGAGCTCGATGCCTCGCCGCTGCCCGGGACCTCGCAGGGCCAGGTCATCGACGCGCTGCAAAACCTGGCCAAGGAGACGCTGCCCGAGGGCATCGGCTACGAATGGACCACGCTGGCCTTCCAGCAGCTGCGGGCGGGCAACACGGCCATCTTCGCCTTCCTGCTGGCCGTGGTGTTCGTCTTCCTGGTGCTGGCGGCGCAGTACGAGAGCCTCACCCTGCCGCTCGCCGTGATCCTGATCGTACCCATGTGCCTCGTCGCGGCCATCACCGGCGTGATCCTGCGCGGGCAGGACAACAACATCCTCACCCAGGTCGGGTTCGTCGTGCTGATCGGCCTCGCCGCCAAGAACGCCATCCTGATCGTGGAGTTCGCCAAGCAGCTGGAAGACCGCGGGCGCGACCGCTGGCAGGCCGCAGCCGAAGCCGCCCAACTCCGCCTGCGCCCGATTCTCATGACTTCGCTGGCCTTCATTCTCGGCGTGGTGCCCCTGGTGTGGGCGATCGGCGCCGGTGCCGAGCTGCGCCAGGCGCTGGGCACCGCGGTGTTCGCCGGCATGATCGGCGTCACCGCGTTCGGCCTCCTGTTCACCCCGGCGTTCTACATCGTCTGCCGCTGGCTCGCCGCTCGCTTCGAGCACCCGGCGCCCGCCGACACGCCGCAGCCGGGCGAGTGAGCATCGGGCACCGCTGCGCTTCGGCTACCGGGCCGCGCCGCCCGCTCGGTCCAGAGGGCGCGATCGCGGGCAACGGCTACTCCCGCTTGAGGATCTCGTCCACCAGGCGGCGGGCCCAGCCGGCGGAGCGGAACTCGCGCTTCAGGGCGTCGGGGTCGTAGAGGGTGTCGACCCATTCCATGAACGGCATCGGTCGGCGCTTGTTGTCCTCCAGGTATTTCTCGAAGACGCGGTCGAGAATGCCGGTGTCGGCCTGGCGGATGTGACCGTAGCGGAGCGACAGCTCCTTCCTGGCCTGTTCGACCGGGGCGCCTTCCCGGAAGAGCCTGTAGAGCGCGCTCATCAGCCCCACGCGGTCGGCGCCCGACTTGCAGTGCATGAGTGCGGGGTATTCGATGCGGTCGAACAGGTCGCGCGCCGCCCTGATCTGCTCGCGTGTCGGTGCAGCGCGCGACTTGATCTGGAAGTCGACGAGCGCGATGTCTCTGCGCTCGCATACCGCCTGTTCGAGCCAGTAGGCGCCGCACAGACGCTCGCCGCGCAGGTTGACGATCGTGCGCAGGCCGCGCCGCTTGAGGACGCGGATATGGTGCGGCGTGGGCTGCGCCGAACGCCATGCGTGCGCGCCCAGGCGGTGCTGGTTGACATAGAACAGCCGAAAGATGCCGTGATCTACGACCAGCATGTCGAGATACCAGAACAGCCGGCCGAACATTCGGCGCGCCCAGGCCGGCGTGTGCTCGACCGTCGCCACGCGCCAACGGTGGGTGATGCCCTTGACCCGGCGCCACGCGGCGCGCCAGCCCTTGCTCTTGCGGCCCGGTTGTCTTGGCGGGCGCGCCGGCCCCGGCGCGGCGCCGGGGCCCCTCGCGTTCTCGTGCGGGCCGCTCGAGGCTTGCCCGCTTCGGTCAGTATGCCGGCTCAAGTCTTTCGCTGTCCCCAGATTCATGACGCGCCGATGCCGAGCCGATTGACGCGGCGGCCGTTTGGCGCCATTGCCCGGCGGCGCCGGCCGAGAGTACGGCGCTGCACGCCACTTCCCAAGGCCCCCTTCCCTGGCCGACGCGCCACCGACGAGCGGTCCTCCGTCATGCAAGATACCTCAAGACCCATCGCCGCCGAACCCCTGCCGCGCCGCCCGATAGGGATCGACCGGCCCACGGCCGCGCTGATCGCTGCGATCGTCGGCCTGGGTCTGATTCGAGTGTGGCTCGCAGCGTCCCTGGGCCTGACCGAGGACGAGGCCTACTACCGCTTGTGGGCACTGGCGCCGGCGATGGGCTATCTCGACCATCCTCCCATGGTTGGGTGGATGATCGCTCTCGGCCGCTGGATCGCCGGCGACACCCCCCTCGGCATTCGGTTCGCGGCCATCCTGGTGTCGCTCGCAGGCCCGTTCGTCCTGTGGCGGACATCCGCCATCCTGTTCGGCCCGCTGACGGCGCGGCGCGCCGTGTGGCTGGCGCTGGCGATGCCGCTGCTCGCCGTCGGCGGTGTGATCATGACGCCGGACACCCCCTCCGTCCTGTTCTGGGGCCTCGCCGGATGGGCGCTGGCTGAGTTGTATGCCTCGCGCACCGCCAACTGGTGGCTTGCGGTGGGCCTTTTCGCCGGACTCGGCCTGCTCTCCAAGTATTCCAACCTCTTTGTCGGCGCAAGCATCCTGCTGTGGCTCGCGGTCTTCCGCGCCAACCGGGCGTGGTTCCGCTGCTGGCAGCTGTGGGCGGGAGGAGCCATCGCCGTCGCCCTGGCTGTACCGGTGCTGCTGTGGAACTACCAGCACGACTGGGCCTCCTTCGCCAAGCAGTTCGGCCGCGTGGCGCAGGGGCACCTGAGCGCGGTCTACATCCTCGAGCTGGCCGGCGCCTCCCTGGGCCTGATGAGCCCGGTGATCGCAGTCCTCGCCGCACTCGGCCTGGCGAAGGTCGTGCGCACCGCAGCCGGGGCCGGCGATCCGCCGCGCGCGCTCGTCGCCGCCGGGATGCTGCCGTTCCTGGGGTATCTCCTCGTGCACGCGCTGCACGACCGCGTGCAGGCCAACTGGATGGCGCCGCTCTACCCCACATTCGCGATCTGCGCCGCGCTCGCCCTGGGCGCCGCCGAGATGCCGCCCAAGCCGGGACATACCTTCGGACGTCTGGGACATTGGGCCGTGGGCACCGGCCTGCTGCTGTCGGGCTTGCTCTACTGGCACGCGCTCAACCCCTTCGTGCAGCTGCCCGGGCGGAAGGACCCCACGAGCCAGACGCGGGGATGGCGCGCGCTTGCCGCCGAGGTCGAGCGCCTGCGCGCCGCCAACGGCGCCTGCTGGATCGCCACCTCGAACTACGCGACCACCGGTCAGCTCGCCTACGAGCTCAAGGACGGCGCGCCCGTCGTCCAGCTCACCGAGCGCATCCGCTATCTGCACCTGCCCGCCGTCGACCCTGCCGTGCTGAAATGCGCCGCCCTCTACGTGGAACTGGATCGGCGCGCCGACGCAGCGCTGCTCAACGCGCGCTTCCGCTCGGTGCGGAAGGTCGCTTCACTCACGCGGACCTACGCGGGCGTCCCCCTCGCCGGCTATGCCGTCTATCTCGCGGACGGGCTCGACCCCGCAACCCTCGGTCCCTGAAACGAGCCCAGGATGTCATCTCAATGTCATCATACATAGAGCAATCCGCAATGAGGTCTTCACATCGGCCCTGCAAGATGCGATCAGTGTTGCGGGGCTGAGGGGGAGGAGTGTATGGCGGACCTCGTCAAGGCGCTTGCGGGTGCCGGAAAGGCTTCGGTCGATCTGGTGGCGGCCGTTCTTATCTTGATTGGCGGGTTCCTGATTTTCGGCGCATTCATCTTCCGCGTTTTCATCCACCCGGAGTGGACGACCGGCGAGGCGCTCGCTGCGTTGTGGCCGTTTCTCGCCGTCGGCACCGCGATCTTGACGCTGGGCTGGCTCATCGACCGCACTGTCGCGCCCGCCGCGGTCGCCCGCAACCGCCGGCGGGAGCCGGATCGGTAAGCGCGGCGCGCCTGCCCGCACGCGGCAGCGCGGGAATGGGCGCGAGGCAGCCCGTGCGCCTCAGGTCCGGTGCGAGTTGCCGTCGAGGGCGACGGCCAGCAGCGGCGCGCGGTCGGCGGCAGGCGACCAGTGGCTGGCCGGGCTCAGCGGCACGAAAGCGCTGAGCGTCGTCCCGCGGGAACCGCTGCGGATCTCCAGTCCGCCGCCAAAATCGCGCAGGCGCGACCTCATGCCCGGAATGCCCATGCCGCTTCGTGCAGGCTCGGTCTCGGTCTGCTCGGCTTGGCCGTGCAGGCCGCGCCCGTCGTCCGCGATAACGAGCTCGAGTGCGCCCGGCGTGGTCCTGAGCGCGATCGACACGTGCTTTGCGGACGCGTGCCGGTGCACGTTGGCCAGAGCCTCCTGGATGATGCGCAGGATGCCGCACTGAAGAGAGAACGGGAGGTTCGCGACGTTGCCGGCGACCGACAGCTGCACCTCGAGGCGCGTGCGCCGCCCGAATCCGTCGAGGTAGGTACGCAGGGTCTTTTCCAGCCCGTCGTTCTCCAGCGCGAGCGGGTGCAGCAGGTAGGTGAAGATGCGCAGCTCGCGCGTCGCTTCCTCCAGCGATGACTCGACGCTCTCCAGAAGCTTGTGCACGCCCGGATAGGAGACGGACTTCGCCTTCAGCGTCATGAGGTTCAGTGTGGCGGCGACGAGGTGCTGGGCGGTGGAATCGTGCAGCTCCTGGGCGATCCGCTGGCGCTCTTCCTCGCGCAGGGCCGACAGGCGCCCCGACAGCTCGCTCAAGGCCTCCTTGGCCTGCCTCACGTCGGTCAGATCCTCGTTGGCGACGATCAGCCGCGTGTCGCCGTCCCACTCGAAGCGCGCCGCGCTCACCTGGAACCAGCGCCGCTCGCCGTCGGTTTCCGTGCTGTAGGCAAGTCGCGCCGTCTTCTTCTCTCCGCTCAGGACCGAGCGAAGCTCCTTGCAGAGCCCCTTTGCCTCCTTGTCGCGCTGCGCCACCCCCCCGCAGAAGGCCAGGTAGTTCGAACCGACGCCGGGCACGCAGAACGCATGCGACCCCTGTGGACCCTGCCATGCCTTGTTTGCGGCAATGATCGTCCCGGCCTCATCGACGATGGCAATCGCGGTGGAGAGCGCATCCAGGGACGATTGCAGGAGCTGCCTGCTGCGGGCGGCCTCGCGCTCGGCGCGCTTGCGCTCGGTGATGTCGCTGAAAAGGACGCTGGCCCCGTCCTTCGACGGACGGATGTGGAGGTCCAGCCACGCCCCCGGCCGGCGCCCGCAGGGGACCTCCATCCTGCGGGGCACGCGCTGCTCGATCGTCTGCCGGACGGCTTCGGCAAGGTCTGGGTGCGGGGCGACGATGTCGCAATAGCTCTGGCCGATGGCGTCCTCGCGGCAGACCTTCAGCCAGCTCTCGGCCTTCGCGTTCATGTCGACGATGCGGTATTGCCGGTCAAGGGCGATGTAGCAGTCGCCGACGGTTGCGAGAATATCATCGAGACGGCAGCACGACGCTGCGTGGTCCGCATTCGCTCGCTTGGCCTCATCGATGTTGGCGACGACACCGACAACCTTGGAGACGGCGCCCCTGCCCGTACGGGCCAGCACCGTGTCCCTGCTTCTCAGCCAGCGGTAGTGGCCATCGGTACCCCTGATGCGCAATTCCTGGCTCAGGATTTCGCCATCGGCGGCCCGCTCGACGGCCGCCAGGTGCCGGCGGAAGCCCGCCAGGTCCGCCGGGTGAACGAGCCCCTCGAAATCCACCAGCTTCAGCCGATGCGACCGTGACGCGGCGAAGCCGAGCACTTCCCGCACCCGATGGCCCAGGAACGCGATGCGGCGCCAAGGGACATGGTAGACGTAGATGACATCTGCGGAGGCGCCCACCACCCGTCTCAGCATGTGCTGGGCGCGTTGTTCGCGGTCCCTTGCGGTCCGATTGAGCATCATCGGGCGCACGCTCCTGCGGTCAACGACTCTGTCCTGCGCTCGCGGCTTTCGCCATGGGCGTCCGCCATGGGCGTCCGCCGTGAGGGCGCTCCATGCGCCCGTCTCAGGGGTAAACCCGATACCCGAACGCGACGTTAGAGGTGCTTAGGTTGATCAGCAGCCCCCGTGCAACTTGACATTGCACAGCCGTACCGCAGGTCTGCAAACGCTGTCTAGGAGCGGCTCTCGGGGCTCTCGAATTTCTCGGGTTAAGGGTTAACCCCGACATACCCATGGAGCAGCCCCGAAACCGCGGGCTGCGGCAGCCGGGAACGGGCCTCGGAACTGCCCGACCGCCGACACCAGACCGCCAACAGCCGAAGCTCAACCCTTGTCACGCGAGCCGCCGCCGCGCCGGGCGAGCCGTTTCAGCACCGCGATCTGCCGGCCGTATTCCACCATCGGCACCGCCGGCGTTCCGCCCACGCGCATTCCGGCAGGCACGTCGTGCGTGACGTGCGACCAGCCGGCAACCTGCACGCCTGAGCCGATCATGATGTGGCCAACCACGCCCGACTGCCCGCCCATCACCACGAAATCCCCGAGCTGGGTCGAGCCCGAGATGCCGACGTAGGCGACGATCACGCAATGCCGTCCGACCACCACGTTGTGGGCGATCTGCACGAGGTTGTCGACCTTGGTGCCCTCGCCGATCACCGTGTCGGAGAGCGCTCCTCGGTCCACGCAGCTGTTGGCGCCGATCTCCACGTCGTTCTGGATGATGACCCGGCCGACCTGCGGCACCTTGAGGTGGCCGCCGGCGCCCATGGCGAAGCCGAAGCCGTCCTGCCCCACGCGCACGCCCGCATGCAGGATCACCCGGTCGCCGATGAGCGCGTGGGTGACGCTGGCGCCCGGGCCGACGTAGCACCCCCGGCCGATGGTCACCCGGTATCCCACCACCGCGCCGGCGGCCACCGTGGTGCCGCGCCCGATCTGGGCCTCCCGCCCGATGACGGCGCCGGGCTCGATGCGCACGTCCTCCTCGATGACGGCGCTGGGGTGCACGGGCGGGTCGCCCAGCGCGCTCATGGCGGCCTTGGGCGTCCCGGAGTCTGGATAGAACAGCGCCAGCGCCCGGGCAAAGGCGCGGTAGGGCGCGTCCACCGCCAGCGCCGCCGTCGCCTTGGGCACGCGCCCCGTGAAGGCCGGCGCCACCAGGCAGGCCGATGCGCGCGTCGCCTCCAGCTGGCCCAGGTATTTCCGGTTGTCGAGGAACGAAAGCTGCCCGCGCCCTGCCTCCGCAAGCGGCCTTACGTCGTGGATCGGCACATCCGGGTCGGCCCCCGCCGCAAGCCGCGCGTCGAGCCTGTCCGCCAGCACCCGCAGCGGAACAGGTGCCGCTCGTTCGAAGAAGCCGGGATGCTCCATGAAGCCACCTTGGACTTGGAAAGGAAAGGACCGTCCCGGCGGTGTGCCGCGACGGCCCCAAGCTAGCACCATAGGCTTCAGGCTGTCTCTTTTGCGGCAGCCCTAGAACTTGGTCGAGGCGCCGAACCGGACCAGCTGCTCGTCGTCGAAGCCTTTCTTGAGAAACGCCTTGGCGATGTCGAGGCGCAACGGCCCCAGCGGCGAGTTCCATATGAGGCTGAAGCCCGCCGACGCGCGGATCGAGGAGTCGTCCGCGAGGCAGATGCCCTTGGTGTGATCCGCGGTCCCGCCGGCCAACGCCGCGCACTGGTTATTGATGGGACCTTGCGCGAAGGCGCCGGAACCGAACAGCGAGCCGGCGTCCACGAAGACCGCGCCGCTCATTCCCAGGTCGTCGGGGATCAGGGGCAGGGGGAAGCGCACCTCCGCCGTGGTTGCCCAGAAGGTCTCGCCGCCGAGAGCGTCACCCGTGACCAGGTCGCGCGGGCCGAAGCCGCCGCGGTCGAAGCCGCGGATGGTCTCGCCGCCCTTGTAGAAGAGGTCGATCAGGCGCACGTCGTCGCCGCCCCAGCCCATGATGTGGCCGCCGATCGCCCGCCCGACGAACGTCAACTTGTCGGTGATCGGATAATAGAAGCGCGCCTCGCCCGTCGTGCGCACGTACCTCACGTCGCCGCCGAGGCCGGCCAGATCGGTGCCAACCTGGAAGTAGTAGCCCTTGGTCGGGTTCTTCGGATGGTTGCGGGCATCGTAGGCGAGGTTGAGGCCGTAGGCGGAGGTGAGTGCCGAGCCTTCCGACTGGATGATCGCCAGCGAGGCATTGTTTGCATCCACGTCGAAGATCGTGCCCTGCGAGAGCGTGTAGCTGTTCGTCAGCCACAGTTTCTCCGACAGCGGGAACCCGAGCCGCAGCGAGCCGCCCTCGGTGCGGGTCTTGAACGCCGACACCGACGACAGGTCCACTTCCTTCCAGAACAGGTCGAAGCCGGCGGCCAGGTTGCGGTCGAGGAAGCGCGGCTCGGTGAAGCTGATGTCGGTCTGCAGGCGTTCGAACGATCCGGCAACCCGCAGGCGCAGGAACTGGCCTTTGCCGAGCAGGTTGCGCTCGGAGATGCTCACGTCTCCGATCACGCCCTCGCTCGTGGAGTAGCCGGCGCCGAACGACAGCTCGCCGGTGGACTGCTCTACCAGATCCACGTCCAGCACCACGCGGTCGGGTGCCGACCCCTGGTGCCGCTTGATATCGACCGACTTGAAGAAACCCAGGGCCTGCAGGCGCCGCTTGGCCTTGTCGACCATCAGCGGATTGTAGGCATCGCCCTCGGCCAGCTGGAACTCGCGCCGGATCACGTGGTCATGGGTGCGCAGGTTGCCGCTGATGTTGATGCGCTCGATGTAGATGCGCGGCCCCTGGTCGACCACATAGGTGACGTTGATGATGCGCGTGCCCGGCTCGCGCACCGCGCGCGGCCGCACGCGGGCGAAGGCGAAGCCCCGCTCCGAGATGGCCAGCGTCAGGCGCTCCACGGTGCGGTCCATGGCGGATTGGTCGTAGGTCGCGCCGGAGGCCGTCAGCACCTCGCCCTGCAGCGCGTTGGGGTCCACACCCTGCAGCGACGATTCGATATCGACCTTGCCGAAGGTGAACAGCTCGCCCTCATCCACCACGAAGGTGATGTAGAAGCCGCTGCCGTCGCGCGCCAGCTCGGCGCCCGCCGACACCACGCGGGCGTCGGCATAGCCGTTCTTGAGGTAGTACTGGCGCAGCAGCTCGCGGTCGAGCGCCAGCCTGTCGGGGTCGTAGATGTTCGTGCCCTTGATGAAGTCGAACAGGCCCGATTGGCTGGTCGAGATGATGTCCCTGAGCTGGGAGTCGGAGAACGCCTTGTTGCCGATGAAATTGATCGCCTGGACCTTGGTCGCGCCGCCTTCGTTGATCTCGAACACGACGTTGACGCGGTTGGCGTCCAGCTCGATGATCTTCGGGTCGACGGACGCGGCGAACCGGCCCTGGCGGCGGTAGATGTCGAGGATGCGCTGCACGTCCGCCTGCGCCTTGGCACGCGTGAATACCGAGCGCGGTTTCAGCTGCACCTCGGTGGTGAGCGTCGCCTTGTCGACCTCGCGGTTGCCCTCGAAGGCCACCTGGTTGACCACCGGGTTCTCCACCACCGTCACGACGACGCCGGCCCCTTCCCTGTCGATTCGCACGTCAGAGAACAGACCGGTGGAGAACAGCGACTTGATGGACTGGTCGACCTTGGCCGGGTCGTAGGGGTCGCCGACGTTGAACCGCAGGTAGGTGCGGACCGTCTCCGGCTCTACGCGCTTGTTCCCCGCGACGCGGATGCTCTTGATCGCGCCGCTCTGCGCCTGGGCGGGCGGCGCCGAAAACACCACTGGCTCCAGGAGGGTCAGGACCGACAGCGCGGCCGCGACACCGAGAACGAAGTGCCAGCCCCCCGACTTGCACATCCGATGCTTGGGCATACTTCCCGTCTGCCTTCTGCCTCGCCGATCCCCCTCCTCACGCGCCCTATCCGTCGGCGTCGAATGGGCGCTTCCGCAATCGTCCCAGCAGCTAAGCCAGCGCAGTTCCCCCTGCTCTCCGTGCCTCAACGGGCCGAAGCTGTCACATGCGGCCCCCATTGTTTAGCCGCTCGGCAAAGCCGTTGAAAGTGGCAATAATACGCCAGCTTCCCGCAAAATCCTCGGCTGCCACAATGTTAGCCGATTCGGCCCTGGCGTCGGCGCGCCGACCCGATCGCGGGGGCCCGGCGGGAGGTCGTTAGTCCCAGAAAAATAAGGGAATTTCGTTGGCCCGCCACCCCCGCACGGGCGAATTCTCCGGCTGCCACCCGCCGGGCGTGTGGGTGGCCCCTGGGCCGACACGCCGGACCTCTCGCGACACAGGGTTCAGACCGTCGCGTGCGCGCTGGAATAAGCAGATTCCGCTTGAACGCGCGCGCACCGCTGCACGATGGGGTTGCGCGGTCGCTTTTGCATCGTCGGCCGCCCTGCGTGGAGAGGCGACCTGGGTTCCCGCCTGCGCGGGAATGACGTCGCGGAAGGGCACGACCTCGCCCCAGCGTCATCCCCGCGAAGAGCCCGCCCCGGCGCGGCCCGGCGCAGGCCGTGGTGGGGACCCAGTGCACGGACAAGCAGGGGCCGCTCTCAGTGTGGTGGATGGCGCCCTCCCCAATCCCCTCCGAGTAAGTCGCCATACTACGGAACGCTTTTGCGGTAAGGTGCGTTGTCAGAGGCCCGTCAACCAGCAGAAAGAGGTGAGGCATGCGCACTGCCCTGAAGATCGGAGCCGTCGTCTCGGCGCTGGCGCTCGCGCCGCTGGCGGCCCAGGCCGGCAAGGCGGAAGGCGCCGGCATCGGCGCGGGGGTCGGCGCCGTCGTTGCCGGGCCCGTCGGCGCCGTGGTCGGCGGCGTGGTCGGCTACAAGGTCGGCGGTCCCAATATCCTGCCGCGCAAGACCACCTGCTGGCGCGACGACAACGGCCGCCGCCACTGCCGCCGCCGCTGACGGCATCCGCGCAGCGCGTTCAGCCTCGCGGCGGCCCGGCCGCCCGAGGGGATGGCAGGAGGAGCAGGGCGTCCAGGCGCGCGCCCGGAGGCCATGACCTTATCGCGAGGGGCGCGAAGAACGCCCTGCTCGGCCGCCTCCGACGGCCGCCCGACGCTTGGCCG
>DATBKR010000597.1:0-6346 GCA_036555805.1 Hyphomicrobiaceae bacterium
ACAAGCAGCGCCTGTCGGCGCTGCGGCTGATCTCGGCGGCGCTGCAGCAGGCCGACATCGCGGCCAAGTCGTCGATCCCCGACCGGGACATCCCGACGCTGCTGCAGAAGATGATCAAGCAGCGGCGCGAGTCGCTCGCCATCTACGAGAAGGCGGGCCGCATGGAGCACGCGCAGCAGGAGGCGGCCGAGATCGCCGTCATCGAGGAGTTCCTGCCAAAGCAGCTGACGGAGGCCGAGGCCGCCGCGGCCATCGCCGCGGTCGTGAAGGAGCTGGCCGCGGCGAGCCCCAAGGAGATGGGCAAGGTCATGGCCGCCCTCAAGGAGCGCTATGCCGGCCGCATGGACTTCGGCAAGGCCAGCGGCCAGGTGAAGGCGCTGCTGAGCGGCGGCGCATAAGTGGGGTTATGCCCGATGGCCGAAACCCAACATGTGCAGGGGTCAGCCCCCTCGCGGCAGCGCTGAACTTGGAACTCTGAGTATGGAGGCGAGGGGGCTGACCCCTAAGCCGCACCGCGCAGATCGTCTGTCGAGCAGAACTCGCGCAGGATCTCCGCGAGCCGCTGGGTGGCCGGGCTCGGGTTCGGGGCCGTGACAAGTGCGACCTCCGTGTTGGTGATCGCGGGGAACCCGTCCTTGCGCCTGAGCACGCGGTGCTCCGGCAGAATGGCCACCTGGGGCAGGATGCTGACGCCGATGCCGGCCGAGACGGCGGCCTGGATGCCCGACAGGTTGGGGCTGGTGTAGGCCATGTGCCAGGCGCGGCCGGCGGCCTCCAGCGCGTGGATCATGCGGGCACGGTAGAGGCAGCCGTGCTCGTTCATCACGAGCGGAAGCGGATCGCGGTGGAAGTCGATCGGGTGCCGGCGGCTGGCGATCCAGTGCAGGCGCTCCGGCCAGGCGGCAATGCCGCCGCCCTCGCCGGCATCGCGCTTGAAGAGCGCAAGGTCGAGCTCGCCCCGCTCCAGCGCGCGGCGCGCGTTCGCGCTCATGCCGGAACGGACACCGAGCCGCAGCCCGGGCCGCGAGCGCGCGAAATCGGAGAGGAGCTCCGTGAGCCGATAGGCGGCGAAATCCTCGGGGATGCCGAGCCGCACCACGCCCTCGCTGCCCGGGCGCCCGACCACGTCGCGCGCCTCCTGCGCGAGGGCCAGAAGCCGCCGCGCATACGAGACGAGGCGCTCGCCCTGCTCGGTGGGCGTCGCCCGCCTGCCGTTGCGATGCAGGAGCGGGAAGCCCAGGCTCTCCTCCAGGCGCCGGATCTGCTGGCTGACGGTCGATTGCGTGCGGTGGACGCGCTCGCCAGCGGTGGTGAAGCCGCCCGTGTCGACGACCGACACGAAGCTGCGGAGAAGGTCGAGATCGAGCATGACGGTACCATTCGCGTTTCCACTGATATAGATTTGATCATCTAATTTCCAAATAGCAAGGGGCCACCTTATCTCGGGTCACAAGAGGAGTGTGACCCATGCGAGCCGCCACCAACGCCCTGTCCCCGACCTCGTCCGTCGAGCCGCTGCAGTCGCCCCGGCTGCCCTTGCCGGTGCTGATCGCAGCGTTCTGCCTTCTCTGGGCGTCGGCGTTCTCCGTGGCGAAGCTGGCGCTCGCCGACTGCCCGCCGTTGCTCCTGCTCACCGCGCGCTTCCTGCTGTCTGGCGCGATCGTGCTCGGAGCGGCGGCGACCTACGGCCTGCCGTTCAATCTCGGCCGCCGCGACGTGCTCGTTTTCGCCGCGCTCGGGATAGCCAACCAGGCCGTCTACCTGGGCCTCGGCTTGATGGCCATGCGCAGCATCTCATCCGGCCTGGCCGCGCTCATCGTCAGCGCCAATCCGGTCCTCACGGCCGTGCTGGCTGCCGTGTTCCTCGACGAGCGCATGACCTTGCGCAAGGGCGTGGGGCTGCTGCTCGGGGTCGGCGGGGTCGCCTTCGTGGTCGAGAGCCGCCTTGCGGACGGCATCGAAGACCCCGTCGGCATCGGCTTCGCGCTGGCGGCACTGGTCTCGCTGGTCGGCGGCACCATCCTCTACAAGAAGCTCGCCCCGAGGGGCGGCCTGTGGCTGGGCAACGGCGTGCAGAGCCTCGCGGCCGGCCTCGCCACCCTGCCGTTCGCTGTTGCCTTCGAGAGCGTCGGCGACGTTGTGCCGAGCTGGCGCCTCATCGCCTCGCTCGCCTATCTGGCGATGTTCGTGTCGGTGTTCGCCTATCTGATCTGGTTCGAGTTGCTGAACGTGGCCGGCGCTACTGCGGCGAGTTCCTACCATTTCCTCATGCCGCCCCTCGGGTTGCTCTTCGGCTGGCTCCTGCTCGGAGAGCACGTCGCCCCCGCCGAGCTCATCGGCATCGTTCCCGTCGCCGTCGGCATCTACCTCGTCACCCGCCCGGCGCCATCGCGAACGAGGGCGTGACCCGCCGCTCGGTTAGCGCCGCTTCAGCGTCCGCGCCCGCCGGTGAAGCTTGTCGTCCGGGGCCGCTTCGGCGAAACCGCCGATGGTGCGATCATCGGCGCCGCCTTCGGCGAGCTTGCCGCCCGTCAAGCCGACACCTTCGATCTTGTCGATCGCGGCGCTGACTAGAAACGCGGAGCGAGTAAGCCCGCGCCGCTTGGCTTCCTCGTCGATCGCCTCGAGGAGTCCCGCGTCGAGCGAGATGTTGGCCTTGACCGCGCGACCCTTGTCGAGAATAAGCGGGATCATCACCAAGCTCTCCCCGTGACCTGGGCGCTCATCCGGCCCAAGCTCGTCAAGCCTCCGAGCTCTGGGGATTTGCTCGCCATCGGCCACCATTAACGCGGCGAACTCGCGCAAGGCGCTCGTGGCATCCGCAATGGCAGCATCGGGCGTTGGACCACCACCGTGACAGCCGCGAAAGTCGGGGAGGCGAACGCCCCACACGTCCTTACCGCCGTCGAGGATCGCAACGTAGTAGCTCATGGCCTCACGTCCAACCCGCCTTCTCCGCAATCCCCCTTGCGACGCCGATGGATTGCGTGCGGTGCCGCGGCACGACGATCTTGCGACCGTCGGGATGCCTGAAGACATCGTGCTTGCCGCCACCCAGGTTCACCCAACCTTCGCGATCAAGGCGACGGATGATGCTGCGGGTATTGGTCTCCAGCGTCGCCACGGCCCGCCCCCGCTCAGGCACAAATATATTGCGCAGAACCGTCTAACATTCAAGCATGTTCCGGTGCCGCCAGTCTAACGGAGCGGCAACCGCTGCAGCGGCAACCGCCGCAGCGCGTGGCTGTGGAAAACTCCGCGCAAGGGGTGGCTGAACGCGGCTCCAGGACACAGTTGAAAGTATCGCGACCCGCGTGAGTCGCCCCAGGCGATCCCCGCCCAACGTTTCCGCGGCCTCACCGCCGCGGCCCTATTGAAGCTGTCAGCCAATGAGCGGCGCGAGCCGCTCCTTCCGAGGGGAGTCCCCCGCGGCCTCACCACCGCGGCCTACCATGCGCTACCCGCCCTCCGTGCTCGACGAGATCCGCGCCCGGCTGCCCGTCAGCCAGGTGGTGGCGCGCAAGGTGGCGCTGAGGCGCGCGGGGCGCGAGTTCAAGGGGTTGTCGCCCTTCAAGAGTGAGAAGACGCCGTCCTTCACGGTCAACGACCAGAAGGGCTTCTATCACTGCTTCGCCTCCGGCGAGCACGGCGACATCTTCACATTCCTCATGAAGACCGAGGGCGTGTCGTTCCCTGAAGCCGTGGAGCGCCTGGCCCAGGAGGCCGGCGTGCCGCTGCCCAAGGCCGGCCCGCGCGACGCCCAGGCGGAGGACCAGAAGGCGCGGCTCTACGAGCTGCTGGCGGTCTCGGCCGCGTTCTTCGAGAAGCAGCTGGCCGGCCCCCAGGGCCAGACGGCGCGCCAGTACTTGGCCAAGCGCGGCCTCAACGCCGACGGGATTGCCCGCTTCAAGCTGGGCTATGCCCCCAACAGCAAGCACGCCCTCAAGGAGCACCTGGCGCTCACTGGTTTCAGCGCGGCCGACATGGCGGCTTCGGGCATGCTGATCGCAGGCGACGACATCCCCGTCTCCTACGACCGCTTCCGCCACCGCGTCATGTTCCCCATCTGCGACCTCAAGGGCCGCACCATCGCCTTCGGCGGGCGGGCACTGGACCCGGATGCGCCGGCAAAATACCTCAACTCGCCGGAGACGCCCCTCTTCCACAAGGGCGCCATGCTGTTCAACGCCCACAACGCGCGCGGGCCGGCCCACGACCAGGGCCGGGTGGTCGTCGTGGAGGGCTACATGGACGTGATTGCCATGGCGCTCGCGGGCTTTCCCGAGACCGTGGCCCCGCTCGGCACGGCGCTCACCGAGGACCAGATCAAGCTGCTCTGGCGCATGGCGCCCGAGCCGATCCTGTGCTTCGACGGTGATGCCGCCGGCCGCCGCGCGGCCTTCTGCGCGGTGGAGACGGTGCTGCCGCAGCTGAAGCCGGGGCTGAGCCTGCAGTTCGCGTTCCTGCCGAACGGACTGGACCCCGACGACTTCGTGCGCCAGCACGGCCCGGCAGCCGTGCAGGACATCCTGCAGAGCAAGACGCGCGCCCTGTTCGACGTGCTGATGGAGCGGGAGGAGCGACTGGGGTCGCCGGCCGTCACACCCGAGCAGCAGGCCGCGCTGGAGGCGCGTTTGAAGCGCTTGGTGGGTCGGATCGCCGACCCCGACGTGCGGGCGCGTTACAGCCAGGAACTGCGCGAGACGCTGCGGGCCAAGAGCGCGAGGCTCGTCCGAGCCCTGGCGCCTGTGGCAGGCCGACGCAGGCCGCTCTTTGCCGGCAAGCGCCGCGACAACACCCAGGTGGATTGGCGGGTGCGCGAGCGGGCGAGCGAGCGGGTGCGCCTCGGCGGGCTGCCGCGGGCCGCCCAGCCGCAGGCTGGCCCGCCCCGCAGCAACGACCTGTCCGACCGCGTGGCCCCCCTGCCGCCGCGGGAGGTGCTCCTGGTCGGGGCCCTCCTCAACCATCCCTGGCTGATAGAGAGCCATTGTGAGGCGATTGCCGAGCTGAAGCTGACTTCCGTGTCGCTGCAACCGCTTAAGGACGCCCTGCTGGGCCTCCTCTCGCACGGCATCCCTCTTGATCACGACAGCGTGCGCTCCCATCTCAGCGCCAGCGGGTTTGACAGCGTCGTTGCCGCCGTTGACCGGGCGATGGCGCTCACCAGCGACAAGTTTGCGCGTCCAGAGGCGGGTGCCAGCGAGGCGGAAGCGGGGTGGCGCCACGCTTTCGCGCTGCATGAAACGCAGGTGGTTCTGCCCATGGAGTTGCAACTCGCTGAGCGCGCCTGGCGTACAGACCAAAGCGAGGAGGCATGGGAGCGGATCGTAGAGCTGCACGACCGGCTCGGTCGCGGCCTCGCGCGGGGGCCGGATGACTGAGCTGAACTGAACGGTGGTCAGATGTCCCGTTGTGGATTGGACACACGGATCGAGGAAAACATCCGACGACCGATCAGACCGGCCATGGCGCCCGTGCAGGAATAATTGCGTGACCATACGCGTTGATGGAGAAAGGAAAGACTGGCAAGGCACACGCTTGTTGTGTATGCCGTCCCCGGCCCCAGATGAAGGCAACAGCGAGCCTGAGTGCTCCTGCCTTCGCGCTTCGGCACCCGCGGGCCCTCAACAGGCAGTACCCGGCGTGGCGGAACTCCCCGCTGTGCGCGGTCGCTTCTTTGGAAGCGTCTCCGCGCGGCGACGAGAGGTGTACCGCCTGTACCGAATTTGCAATTGCTTCACGTTGACAGCGCGACCGCCGCGCTCCGGAGAGTGACCTGATGGCAAATGCAGCCCGAGCCGAAGAGCAAACCACGCCGCAGGGCGAGGCGCACGAGAAGGATGCGCCCCTGCTCGACATGTCCGATGCGGCCGTCAAGCGTCTCATGAAGACCGCCAAGGCGCGCGGCTTCGTGACGCTCGACCAGCTGAACGCGGTGCTGCCTTCGCAGGAGTTCTCGCCCGACCAGATCGAGGACACGCTGTCGATGCTGTCCGACATGGGCATCACGGTGGTCGAGAGCGAGGAGGCCGAGGACAGCAGCGTCGACAAGGACACCGCCGAGGACGACGACGACGACGGTGCGCGCTCGCTGGTGGCGCCGAGCCTGCCGGCGACGCTGTCCGCGCGCGCGGAGCCCGCCGACCGCACCGACGACCCCGTGCGCATGTACCTGCGCGACATGGGGTCGGTCGAGCTGCTCTCCCGTGAAGGCGAGATCGCCATCGCCAAGCGCATCGAGGCCGGCCGCGAGGCCATGATCGCCGGCCTGTGCGAGAGCCCGCTCACCTTCCAGGCCATCATCATCTGGCGCGACGAGCTCAACAACGCCAAGATCCTGCTGCGC
>DATBKR010000598.1:0-5539 GCA_036555805.1 Hyphomicrobiaceae bacterium
CACCAGCTCGAGATTCCTGTCGGCCATCCTCATCGCGGCGGCGGTGCGGGCGGCGATCTTTCCGTAGTCGTCGGCGGTCATGAAGCCCTGCTGCCACGAGCCGTCCATCTCATTGCCGAGGCACCACATGCGCACGTTGTGCGGCTGCGGTGTGCCGTTCGCGATGCGCAGGTCCGACAGCGCGGTCCCGGAGGGATGGTTGGCGTACTCGAGCAGGTCGAGGGCGGGCAGGATGCCGCGGGTGCCGAGGTTCACGGCAAGCATCAGCTCAGCGCCGGTTAGCTTCAGCCACCTGGCGAACTCGTCGAGACCTACCTGGTTCGACTCGAGCGAGTGCCAGGCAAGGTCACGGCGAACGGGGCGCTTGTCACGCGGACCGACCGAGTCCTCCCACCGGAAGCCCGAGACGAAGTTGCCGCCCGGGTAGCGGACGGTCGTGGTGCCGAGCTCCTGGACGAGCTGGACGACGTCCATGCGGAAGCCGTCCTCATCCGCGGTCGGGTGCCCGGGCTCGTAGAGCCCGGTGTAGACGCACCGGCCAAGGTGCTCGACGAACGCGCCGAAGGTGCGGCGCCGGACGGGCGCGATGACGGCGCGCTTGTCGAGCTCGATATGAGCGCGGGCCAATCAAGTGATCCTTTCCTAGGGGCGCAGGCGGGTGACGCGGGTCGCCGACGGCGACCCGCGGTGTGCCTACCCCTTCACCGCGCCGGTGAGTCCCCCGACGATGCGGCGCTGGAAGACGGCGAAGAACGCCAGTGCGGGCAGCATCGAGAGCGAGGTGAACGCGAGGACCCGCGCTGTGTCCTGCGAGTACTGCGAGGAGAACTGCTGCACGCCGAGCGGCAGCGTGTAGTTCGCCTGCGAGTTCAAGACGTACAGCGGCAGGATGTAGTTGTTCCAGCTGGTGATGAAGGCGAGGATGGCGACGGTGATCACGCCGGGCAGCGCCAGCGGGGTGGCCATGCGGAAGAAGAACCCGAGGCGGCTCATGCCGTCGATGGCCGCGGCCTCCTCGATCTCCTTCGGGATGGCGCGCAGGAAGGGCACCAGGATGATGACCGTCGTCGGCAGGCCGAATGCGATCTGCGGAACAACGATGCCCATCAGGTTGTCGACAAGGCCGAGGTCCTTGACGATGATGTAGACCGGGGTGATCGCGACCACCAGCGGGAACATCAGGCCCGCGGCGAACAGTGAGTACATCGCGCCCTTGAGCTTGAAGTCGTAGCGGGCGATCACATAGCTCACCATGAGGCCGAGCAGCACGATGCCGAGCGTGCTCGCGGTCGCGACGATCGTCGAGTTGGCGAATTCACCCCAGAAGGTCACCGTCTTCAGGACGCCGACGTAGTTGCCGAAGACCCACGGGTTCGGCAGGCCGGCCGGGTTGACCGTGATCTGAGAGTTGGTGCGGAAGCCGCCAAGAATGATGTATACGACAGGCGCCAGGCTGACCGCGATGAACAGCAGGGCGATGAAGTAGATGCCCGGGTTACCCCACTTCTGCGGCCTGTGGCTGCGCTTCCCGGACCGGGCCCGCGGCAACGGTGCGCCGGAGGTCACCGCGCTCATCAGTTAACTCCCTCGGTGACAGCGCCCCGCATGTCGCGGCGCAGGACGAAGCGCTGGTAGAGCAGCGCGACGGTGAGCGAGATCAGGAACATGACCACGGCGACCGCGCTGCCATAGCCGTAGTTTCCGGCGAGGCGGCCGTTAAGGGCCATGTACGTCGCCATGGTCGAGGTGCCGGCCGTGCTGGAGATGTACTGACCCCAGATGATGTAGACCAGGTCGAAAAGCTGCAGTGCGCCGATGATCGACAGGAACCCCCAGATGCGGATGGTCGGGCCGAGCAGCGGCACCACGATGCGGCGCTGGACCTGCCAGTAGGAGGCGCCGTCGATGCGCGCGGCCTCGGAGAGCTCGTCGGGGATCGCCTGCATGCCGGCCAGCATCAAGATGACGGCGAAGCCGATGTACTTCCACGTGAGGATGCCCATCAGGGTCCAGATCGCGATGCTCGGGTTAGCAAGCCAGTCGGTGGCGAGGAAACCGAGGCCGATGTTGTGCAGCGCGTCGTTGACCGCGCCGTTGACCTGGAGCATCAGGCTGAAGCCGGTGCCGGCGATGACCTCGGAGATCACGTAGGGGACGAAGATCAGGACACGGATGAGCCCTCGGCCGCGAATCTTCTGGTTCAGCAGCAGCGCGAGGACGAGCGCCAGCGGCCCCTGGATGACGAGGGACAGCACGACGATGAAGCCGTTGTGCTCGAGCGCCTGCTGGAAGGCGGGGTCGGTGAAGATCACCTTGTAGTTATTCAGGCCGACCCAGTCGGTGGGCGCGCCGTAGCCTTGCCAGCGGTAGAAGCCGTAGTAGGCGGCGAGCACGACCGGGAAGATCACGAGCCCCACGAACACGATGATCGCGGGGCCGGACAGGAGCGCGATTTCCAGCCGCAGGCGCCCTCGGCCACGGCGCTTGCGCGGACGCGGCGCCGGGGACGCGGCGTGCGCCGCGTCCCCGGCCTGAAGGGCGCCCCGGTGGCCGCGGCCGATGGCGGCGGTACCCAGGGTGTCGCTCATTGTTCCCGGTCAGCCCTTCGCCGCAGCTTCGCTGGTGGCGCTGACGATGCCGGCGGGCGTGCCCTTGCCCGCGAACAGGTCCACCACGGCGGCGTTCATCGCGTTGCCGACGTTCTGGCCGTACTGCGTGTCGAGGAACTGCATCGTGTAGCCGGCCTTGTTCAAGGCGTCCAGTGCGGAGATGCTGTACGGCTGGGTCACGACCGACTGCGAGGCCTTGTTGACCGGGATGGTGACGAATGCCTGGGAGTAGAGCTTCTGCTGGTCCGGGGTCACGAGGAACTCAAGGAAGTCGAAGGCCTGCTTCGGGGCGTTCGGTGACAGCGAGTAGCCGTCGATGCCGCCCATCATCGCGCTCGGGTCGCCCTGGCCGCCGGGAACCGCGGGGAAGGGGAACCAGCCGAGGTCGGGCAGCGGCTTCTGGTTCGGGGTGAGCGTCTGGATCGTCCCCGGGTCCCAGGCGCCCATGAGCTCCATGCCCGCCTTGTGGTTGGCCACGAGGCCGGCCGAGGAGCCCGCGCCCACCTGCGCGGCGGTCGTCAGGAAACCCGCCTGGAACGGCTTGACCTTCAGGAACGCCGCCAGGTCGTTGCCGGCCTTCGTCCAGCACGGGTCGGTGAACTTGAGGGTCGTGCCCGTCGTGTTCATCGTGGCCTGGCTGCACTCGCGCAGGGCGAAGTTGTAGTACCAGTGGGCGGCGGGCCACGCGTCCTTGGCGCCGACCGCGATCGGTGCGACCTTGATGGCCTTCAGCTTGGCGACATCCGCCTCGAGTTCGGGGATGGTGGTCGGCGTCGCGGTGATGCCCGCCTGCTTGAAGAGGTCCTTGCTGTAGTAGATCCCCTCGGGTTGGACGTCGAGCGGTATGGCGTAGACCTTGCCGTTGATGCTCTCGCTGGTGACCGCGGCCGCACTGAGGTTCTGCTGGTCCGCGGCGGTGAGGGTCAGCGGCTGGACCTTGTCCGCGTTGACCATGGCCAGCATCTTGCCGCCGCCGCGCTGGAAGAAGATGTCCGGCGTGGAGTTCGAGTTCAGCGCGGTCTGCAGCTTGCCGTCGTAGTCCTCGTTCTGGATGGTCTGCATCTTGATCGTCACGTTCGGGTGAAGCGTGTCGAAGGTCTTGATGGCGTTCTGGAAGTACGTAAGACCGGGGCCGGGGGTAGCGTTCGTCCAGAAGGTCAGCGTGACCTTGCCGCTGGAGGACGAGCCGCTGCCATTGCCGCTGCTGCTGCCACCTCCGGCGCAGGCGGAGGCGGCCAGGGCGACGCCCAGGCCAAGCGCGGCGATCGCCGCGGTACGGGTTCTCTTCATCATCGTAGAAACTCCTCGGGTGAACTTGCGCAAGAACCTGGGGCCGATCGTCGGATGCCAGCCCGCTCCTGGCGACGCGACTCACGCGTTCCTGGTCACAAACTTCAGTTTCGAAGGTTGATCACGGTAAGTGACATCAAGGTGGCAAGAGAACTCGTTCTGGTGGGGAACGTTCTGGATTGTCACGTTCAAGTAAGCGGTGTGGGAGGCGGTTATGGCGCTGGCCCAGACGCCCTTGAGCGGGTAGGCGGTGGCGTTGTTCCACCAGCTGAGGGTGACCCGGCCGCGACGCTCGATCTCGTCGACGCGCTCGAGCCGACCGAGGTACCGCTACTGCTACTGCACGCCGCTATCGTGGCCGCTGCTGCGCCACCGCTATGGCGACGATGACGGGTTTCGGTAAACGTCGCATGAGGCTCATCTCCTGAGGATGCCGGGATCTCTGCGGTTACGACGATCTCCGCGGTTACGACCAAAAGACAGACGTCCACCGCCGGTGACGTCTTACAAGGGCCTCGAAAGTTTCTGTTTATATTTCGGAATTTCTCGTTATCATAGGAACCGTGAGGTCACCGGTCAACCCCTCGTTTCTAAGGTGTTACGTTCCGGCGCGAAGCTGTGCGATGCCCGGATAGTGGCGTTCTCGGCCGAAATCGCGATACCGTGATCGAAAGTTTTTCGGATGTT
Organism: Hyphomicrobiaceae bacterium; assembly: GCA_036555805.1. Lineage (GTDB taxonomy): Bacteria > Pseudomonadota > Alphaproteobacteria > Rhizobiales > Hyphomicrobiaceae > AWTP1-13. Next base: position 4,587 of record DATBKR010000598.1, read on the forward strand.
GACGGTTACCGTGCGGACCTACCGGCCCGACGATGAGCCGACGGCGAGAAAAGGTGGTGCAGTGCTTCCAAGGAGCAATGCGGTCAGCGAGGCCGCCCGGAGGGACCGCGGGCGGACGACCCTCGCGGCTATCGCCGCCGAGGCCGGCGTGTCGCTGCCGACGGTGTCGAAGGTGGTGAACGGGCGGCGGGACGTCGCCCCCGCAACGCGCGCGCTCATCGAGCGGTTGCTCCACGAGCACCAGTACACCCGGGCGGGCACGCGCCGGCATCGCCGGTCTGGACTCGTTGACCTGGTGTTCAACGGGCTGGACAGCCCGTGGGCGGTGGAGATCCTGCGCGGTGTCGAGGAATGGGGCACCGAGCACTCCACGACCGTGGCGGTCTCCGCCGTACGGCATGGCAACGCCCGGCCGGCGAGCTGGACGAGCGGGCTGGCGAGCCACGATACCGACGGGGTGATCCTGGTGACCTCCGAGCTCACCGGCAGCCAGCTGGAGCAGCTCCGGGAGGCCGACATCCCGCTGGTCGTGCTCGACCCGGGGAACCCGCCGCCTCCGGATCTGCCCAGTGTCGGCGCCACGAACTGGGCCGGCGGCCTGGCCGCCACCGAGCACCTGCTGAGCCTGGGGCACCGCCGGATCGGGGCGATCGCCGGACCGGGTGACTATCTGTGCAGCCGGGCGAGAACCGACGGATACCGGTCGGCGCTGGAACGGGCGGGCATCAATTTCGACCCGGCATTGGTCCGCAACGGCGACTTCCAGCACGAGGCCGGCTTCGTATGCGGCGCTGAGCTGCTCGAACTGCCCCAGCCCCCGACGGCGATCTTCGCCGGCAGCGACCAGCAGGCGTTCGGCTTGTACGAGGCGGCCCGGCAGCGGGGCCTGCGGGTACCGCAGGACCTCTCGGTCGTCGGCTTCGACGACCTGCCGGTCTCGCGCTGGGTACCCC
>DATBKR010000599.1:0-12740 GCA_036555805.1 Hyphomicrobiaceae bacterium
TGCGCATCGGCGTAGGCGGTGAGGACGTAGCGGTGCTCGCGGCAATCGGCATTGATGAGGTTCTCGCGGCGGTCCTCCAGCCAGCGCAGGGGATGGCCCAGCCTGCGGGTGCCCCAGGAGAGGGCGATCTCCTCGGGCAGCAGTACGCCCTTGTAACCGAAGCCGCCGCCGACATCGGGGGCGATGACGCGAATGGCGCCCTCGTCGAGCCCGAGGCACTCGGCGAGGCCGGAGCGGACGATGTGCGGCTGCTGCGTGGCGCTGTAGACGACGAGTTGGCCGAGCCGGCTGTTCCAGCTCGCCACGACACCGCGCCCTTCCAGCGGACACATGGCCTGGCGCGCCGTGCGCAACTCGCGCGTGACGGAGACGGCGGCCTTGGCCTTGACCGCCTCGAAGTCCGCGTCGGCGGCGGTGGTGAGGAACAGGTTATCGCCCCAGTGCTCGTGCACCAGCGGCGCGCCGGGGCGGCGGCCCTGCAGCATGTCGTGCACCGCCGGCAGCGGCTCGAAATCCACGTCGATCTCGGCGGCCATATCCTCGGCCTCGGCGCGCGTGGGCGCCACGCACAGGGCGATCGCCTCGCCGACGTAGCGCACCTTGGCGGTGGCCAGGATGGGTTGAACAGACGACTTGAACCCCGGCAGGGCAGTGTCGGCACGGATGGGTGCGACCCCCGTAAGGTCGGCGGCGATGAAGATGCGCTCGCGCAAGGCGCCGGGAATCCGGATCGCCTCGATGCGCGCGTGGGCCAGCGGGCTGCGCAGGAACGCCACATCCTGCATGCCGGGCAGGCGGATATCGCCGACGAACTCGCCCCGCCCGCGCATAAAGCGGTCGTCCTCCTTGCGCAGGAGGCGCGCGCCGATGCCCTGTTGCGTCACGTGGCCCAGACCCCGCCGATCAAGTTGTCCTACTTATAGGACAAGTGATGCTAGCGCAGGGTGCGGCTGGGCCGCAACGGCAGGTGAGTGGTGAGATGGTGAGTGGTGAGATGTAGGGGGTGCCTGGACCGCGCGAGCGGGGTTGAACACCACGAAACGAGTGTGAACGGTTTAGCTCTGCCGAGGGTCCCTCAGAATCGGTACAATCAACGGCAATTGCCGGCAAACTCGCCACGCGCGATCTCACTCGAAATTGGCCGCCTCGCGCAACGTGTGCACAACCTGAACTCACCACCTCACCACTCACCATCTCACACCGCACCCCTACGGGATCAGCTCGATATTGAGCTTCACGTAGTCGCCGGGGTAGGTGATCTCGCCGACGTAGATGACGACGCCGTTCTTGTCGGCGACGACGCAGCGGGCCTCCGCGGTGGGGGCGTTGAGCGGGATGCCCAGGTGCTCCGCGGTGTCGAGGTCGGCGGCGCCGACCACCACCGTCTGGTGCGCGCGGGCAATGCCGAGGCCCTTCATCTCTGAGAGCACCGCCAGCGCCACCCGCGCGGAGAAGGCCTTGGGGGTGCGGGCGTGGATGTGCTTGGCCACGTGCACGCGGGCGTAGGCGTAGGGCTTGCCGCCACGCGTCTGGATGCTGCGGATGGCGACGTAGGCCGGAGCCGGGATGCCGTCGTCCGCCTCGATCCTGGCGGGTGCGTCGGCATCGGCAGGCAGAAGCCGCGGGACATGGTCGCGGATCGGGGCGATCAGACTCTCCCAGTCGGTGGCGAGCTGCAGCCAGCGCTCGTGCTCCACGGTCTTGGTGACAAACGTGCCGCGGCCCTGGTGCGATTTGAGCAGGCCCTCGCTCTGCAACAGCTCGATCGCCTGGCGCACGGTGACGCGCGCGACGTTGAACTCGCGCTCCAGTTCCTCCAGCGTCGCGATCCGGTCGCCGACCGCCCAGCGGCCGTCACGGATGCGCCGGCGCAGCGCGGAGGCCACCTGCAGATAGCGCGGCACGCGGCTGTCCGCGTCGCGGCCCGACATTGGGCGCGGGACGGGGGGGCGGGCACGGTTGGCCATGGGTCCTCTGCTGGTCGTCTTGCGGCGCAAGTGTTGTCCTGCGGGAAGGATGCTCACCGGTCAAGCAATCTGCTCAAGGGTGAGGCGGCTCGCCCGGAGGATCGTGGGCGCTGACCACGCCGCTGACCAGGTTGACCCTCAGCAGGGCCGCCGCATCGAGGGCCGGTATCCTGCGCGCCGGGACGACCTGGCGCGGCAATGCGGCAAGCCGGGCGGCAAGCTGCCGATGCTCGGCCTCCGCTTCGGCGATGCTCACCGCGGTGAAGGCGACCTTGGCGCCGGCCGCGAGACGGCCGAGCGCGGGCAGGTCGGCCCAGATGACAGTGGCGATCTTGGGATAGCCGCCGGTGGTCTGCCGGTCGGCGAGCAGAACAATCGGTAGCCCGTTGCCGGGCACCTGGATGGAGCCGGGCGCGATGCCGTCGGAAACGATGTTGGAGCCCCGACTGTGCTCCAGCGCGGGCCCTTCCAGACGCATGCCCATGCGATCCGATGCCGCCGACACGGTGAACGTGCCCTCAAGAAGCGTACGTTTGCCTCGCTCCGTGAAAAAATCGTCCTGCGGCCCGAGGACGACGCGGATGCGCCGGGGCGGGCCCAGGTCCAGGGCGGGCAGCATGCATTCTTCGCGCTCTTCGGCCCGCGCCTGGCGCAGCGGCAGGAGGTCGCCTGTGCGCAGGGCGCGCCCCGCGAAGCCGCCCAGACCCGCCCGGGCGTAGGTGGACTGGCTGCCAAGAACCGGAGCCGCGTCGAATCCGCCCTCCACTGCCAGGTAGCCCACAGCGTTGCCCGTCAGCGCGCCGATGCGCAGCACCTCAGCCCTGCCCAGGTGCACGCTGGAGAGGAGCGGCACGCGCTCGCCGCTCCCCCCGCCCTGGTCGGGGAGCACCTCGACCACAACGGGGCCGCCAGCGACGGCGAGGCGCACGCTGTCTGCCTCCACCGCCAGCATGGGGCCCTGGTAGGCGATCTCCAGCGCGCCCATGTCCGGCGGGTTGCCGACGATGGCGTTGGCTGCGCACAGGCTGACGGGGTCCAGCGCGCCGGACACGGGGATGCCGAGGTGCTGGTAGCCGGGCCGGCCCGAATCCTGCAGCGTCGTCATCAGTCCGGGCGCCAGCACGCGCAGGGCGGGCTTCATTCTGAGGCGCCCACCGCCAAGACCGGGTCCTCCGCCTCCAGGCGGAACTCGCCGGTCGCGCTGGATGCGGCCAGGACGTCGTAAGAATCGAGCGAGATCGGCTCGAAACGGACCTGGTCGCCGGCCGCGAGCGTGGCCGGCGGATCGCGCCGCAGATCCCACAGGGGCGCCGGCGTGCGGCCGATGAGATGCCAGCCGCCAGGGCTCTCCAGTGCGTAGACGGCGGTAAGGGTGGTGGCGATGGCGACGGAGCCGGCGGGCACATTGGTGCGGGGGGAGTCGCGGCGCGGCAGCGCCAGTTTGGGCGGCAGGTCGCCCAGGTAGGGATAGCCGGGCAGGAAGCCCACCATGTAAACGTGATAGGTCACGCCGCTGTGGCGCTCGACGACCCGATCGGGTGCAAGGCCGGTGCGGTCTGCCACCTCGGCGAGGTCTGGGGCGAGGCTTTGGTGGTAGCACACAGGGATGCGCCACAGCCGCCCGCCGCTTGCGGTGGCGGTGAGCCCTGACAGCAGCGGGACGAGCCTCTGCTTCAGCTCGGCCTGCGGGACTGCCATTGGATCGTAGTGGATCAGCAGCGAGCGGAAGGTGGGGACAAGCTCAACGATGCCGGCGATGGCAGCCGCCTTCACCCGCGCGGCGAACGCCAGCACCAGGGCGCTGACGCGCCGGTCCACCTCCTCGCCGAACTCGACGGCGAGCGCGGCATCGGCGGAAGGCAGGAAGCGCGGCGTCATGAGCGCGCTGTCGGGGCGGGGCGGAGACATCGGTCAGAGGTGCCAGACAAACATTGTATGGTCTTCCTATAAATAGTACCATATGGCCGCGTTTGTCCGAACGGGGCGCGGCAGGGACACCTGATGGTCAAGCAGATCAACCTCAACGCCGACATCGCCGAGGGCTGGGGCGCCTACGACATCGGCAACGACGCGGAGTTGATGAAGGTTATCAAGTCCGCTAGCGTCGCCTGCGGGTTCCATGCCGGCGATCCCAACACCATGCACCGGCTGTGCATGCTGGCCAAGCAGGAAGGGGTGAGTGTAGGCGTGCATCCGGGCTTCAATGATTTGTGGGGCTTCGGCCGGCGGCGCATCCAGATGAAGCCGGTCGATCTCGAGTACATGATCGCGTACCAGATCGGCGCCCTGCAGGCGATGGCGGCCTACGCGGGGCTCAAGGTGACGCACCTCAAGGCGCACGGGGCACTCAACAACATGGCGGCCGAGGACGAGGCCTATGCCATGGCCATCGGCCGCGCCATCAAAACGGTGGACGGGAACATTATCTACGTGGCGCCGTTCGGCTCCGAAATGGAGCGGGCGGCGGAGAAGCTCGGCCTGCCGCTGGCGCGCGAGGGCTTCGCCGACCGCCAGTATGAAGACGACGGCAGCCTCACGCCGCGCTCCATTCCGGGCTCGGTGCTGAAGGACCCTGCGGCGGCCGCCGAGCAGGTCTTGCGCATGGTGCTGGAGGGCGAGATCGTGTCCCGCACCGGCAAGCGTGTGAAGGCCGATATCCGCACGATCTGCGTGCACGGCGACGAAGCCACCGGCGTCGCCGTGGCCCGCGGTGTGCGCGACGCCCTGGTAAAGGCGGGCGTTGCCGTGGTGCCCCTGACCGAGATGAAGCTGTGATCGTATCCGCGCCGTGGCACGCAGGTTGGGTCGACCCAGGCGAAAGCCGGGGGGATGACCCAACACAACAAGGGGACTCGCCCAATCGTGTTGGGTCTGCCCCCGGCTTTTCGCCGGGGTTGACCCAACCTACAGAGAAGCTGAGGCCGGCGTGAGCGGGAAGCCTGCGCTGGCCGTCATCGGCGGGACCGGGGCGCTGGGTGGCGGCCTCGCCAGACGGTGGGCGGTGGCGGGTTATAGCGTCATCATCGGGTCGCGGAGCGCAGGCAAGGCGCAAGCGGCGGCGCAGGCGCTGACGCCCGTGGCGCGCGGAGCGGCGCCGCGCGGGGCGTCCAATGCGGAGGCTGCCGACGCGGGCGAGGTGCTGGTGCTGGCGGTGCCCTGGGCCAGCCACGGCGCGATCCTCGACGAGATCGCACCGCACGTCGCGGGCAAGATCGTGGTGGACGCGACCGTGCCGCTGGTACCGCCCAAGGTGGCACGCGTGCAGCTGCCGGCCGAGACGTCCGCCGCGCTCGCAGCGCAGAGGCGGCTCGGCGGAGGCGCGCGCGTGGTCGCGGCCTTCCATAACATCTCCGCCGGGAAGCTGCAGGCGGATACGCCGATCGATTGTGACGTGCTGGTGTTCGGGGACGCCTCGGGCGACCGCGACGCAGTCATCGCGCTGGCGGAGGCGGCCGGGCTCCGCGGCGTCCATGGCGGACCGCTCGCCAACGCCGTGGCGGCGGAGGCGCTGACCTCGGTGCTGATCGGCATCAACCGGCACTACAAGGTGGCCGGCGCGGGCATCCGCATCACCGGCCTTGGCAAGGATTGAGCGGCTTGGGCGCTCCCACGCTCACGATCACAGCGCTCACGGGCCTCCCCAAGGTCCGCCCCGGGGACGATCTCTCCGCCCTGCTGATCGCCGCCATCGAGCACAGCGGCCTCACGCCGCGCCGGCACGACATCCTGGTCGTGACCCAGAAGATCGTCTCCAAGGCCGAAGGGCGCTACCTCGACCTCGCCACCCTCGCACCGGGCAGCAGCGCCGTGGAGCTGGCCGCGGCGACAGGTAAGGATGCACGCCTCGTCGAAGCCATCCTCTCCCAGTCGGCCGCGGTCCTGCGCGCGGCGCCAGGCGTGATCGTTGCGGAGACCCGGCACGGCTTCGTGATGGCCGACGCCGGCGTGGACCAGTCCAACCTGGAGGAGGGCGATGGCGGCCGGCGCGTGCTGCTCCTGCCGGAAGCGCCGGACCGCAGCGCCCAGGCCATCAAGACCCGCCTCGATGCGCATTTCCGCGCCGATGTCGGCGTCATCGTATCCGACAGCGCCGGCCGCGCCTGGCGACTCGGCACGGTGGGGCTCGCCATCGGCGCCGCCGGCGTGCCGGCCCTCATTGACCGGCGCGGCGAGCGCGACCTGGCCGGACGCGCGCTGGAGGTAACCGAGGTGGGGTTTGCCGATGCGGCGGCCGCCGCGGCGGTGCTAGTCATGGGCGAGGCGGCCGAGGCGCGCCCCGCGGCGCTCGTGCGCGGCTTGGAGTGGACCGCGGCACCGCGGCCCGCCGCAACGCTCGTGCGGCCCAAGGCGCAGGACCTGTTCCGATGAGCGGCGGGGGATCGGCGACCTACGTAGCGCTCTCGGGCGGCATCGGCGGCGCCAAGCTGGCGCTCGGGCTGGCGCGACTGCTCGGCGAGCGGCTCACCGTCATCGTCAACACCGGCGACGACTTCGAGCACCTGGGGCTCGCCGTCTCGCCCGATGTCGACACCACGCTCTACACGCTCGCGGGCGTCGCCAATCCCGACACCGGATGGGGCCGCCGCGATGAAACCTGGAGCTTCATGGAGGCGATCGCGGAGCTGGGCGGGCCGACCTGGTTCAAGCTGGGCGACCGGGACCTGGCCACGCACGTTGAGCGCACGCGGCGGCTCAAAGCCGGCGAGACGCCGACCGCGGTCACAGCGCTCCTCTCGGCGCGGCTCGGCGTGACGGCGCGGGTGCTGCCCATGTGCGACGAGCCCGTTCGCACAGTGGTGGAGAGCGAAGCGGGGACGCTGGCGTTCCAGGACTATTTCGTGCGCGAGCAGTGCCGGCCGGCGGTGCGCAGCCTGTGCTACGAGGGCGCCGACGAAGCGCGCATCACCCCGCAGGTCGAGAACGCGCTGTCGGCCGAGACGCTCGCCGGCGTCATCCTGTGCCCCTCCAATCCCTGGCTCAGCATCGATCCGATCCTGGCCCTACCGGGCATGCGGGCGGCTTTGAGAGCGCGTGGCGCACCGGTGGTCGCGGTGACGCCCATCATCGGCGGCAACGCCGTGAAGGGGCCGACGGCGAAGATCATGACCGAGCTTGGACTGGCAGTCGATGTCGCCAGCATCGCCCGCCACTACGGCGACCTGATCGACCTCATGGTGGTGGACGCGGCGGATCGAGAGACATCCGGCGCCCTGCCGGTGCGGACGTCGGTGGCCATGACGCTGATGCGGACCGAGGCCGACAAGATCGTTCTGGCCCAGCATTGCCGGGCCATGTGCGAGCAGCTCGCCACAGCGTCGCACCAGGCTCGCGAGCGCCAACCCGCGGAGGTCGCACGATGAGGACTCTGCGGAACAAGGCGCCTTGGGTCATCGTCCCGATCAAGGCGCTGGCGGACGCCAAGCAGCGCCTTGCGGCCGTACTGGCGCCGGAGACGCGGCGCAGGCTCATGGTCGCCATGCTGCAGGATGTGCTGGCGACGCTCCACCAGGTCGCTGACCTCGGGCCCGTGCTGGTGGTGACGCCCGATGCCCGCGTGGCCGAGCTTGCGCAGCGCTGCGGGGTACGCGTGCTGCGAGAGGCGCGCGGGCAAGGCCACAGCGCCGCGGTCGCGGCCGGTTTCGCACATGCGCGCACCCACGGCGCCGTGCAGGCGCTGACCCTGCCGGGAGATGCGCCATGCGTGACGTGCGGCGAGGTCGAGGACCTCATCGACACCGGCGATCGCATCGCGGTGCCCGGCGTGGTGATGGTCCCGGCGCGCGACGGCGACGGCACCAACGCCCTGCTGGTGGCGCCACCCGGCGCCTTCCCACCCAGCTTCGGCCCGGGCAGCTTCGCCCGCCATCGTGCCGAGGCCGAGGCGCGCGGCCTCGACTGCCGCGTGCTGCCGCTCGCCGGCATCGGCCTCGACATCGACGAGCCGCGCGACCTTCGGGCGCTCCTCGCCTTCAAGCGCGACGATCCCAACTACGCGTTCCTGCAGCACGCTGCCTCCGCGGAGGAGATCCGGCCATGAGCAACGCAAGCCTCCGAGACGCCCTGCGCAAGGCCGAGTCCGGCGAGCAGCTTGCCGACCATGAGGCGCAGGCGCTGGCGCGGTGCGAGGACCTGCCACGGCTGATGGCCTTGGCCGAGGGGCTGGCGGTCGCCGGCCATGGGCGCCGGGTGAGCTTCTCCAGGAAGGTCTTCATTCCGCTGACGCAGCTTTGCCGGGACTCCTGCCACTACTGCACCTTCGCCCGGCCACCGCGGGGTGGCGAGCGGCCTTATCTGTCGCCGGAGCAGGTCGTGGCGATTGCCGAGGCCGGCCGCACCGCCGGCTGCAAGGAGGCGCTGTTCACCCTCGGGGACCAGCCGGAGCTGAGGTACGCAGCAGCGCGGGCGGCCCTGGTCGAGATGGGCGCGGAGTCCACGCTCGCCTACCTGGAGGCGTCGGCGGCGCTCGTGCTGCACGCGACCGGGTTGCTCCCGCACCTCAATCCGGGTGTCATGAGCGAGGATTGGCTGCGGCGGCTGCGGGCGGTCTCTATCTCGCAGGGCGTCATGCTCGAAACGCTGGCCGAACGCCTTGCGGAACGGGGCGGACCGCATTTCGGATCGCCCGACAAAGCCCCGCACAGGCGGCTCGAGACGATCGAGGCTGCCGGGCGTGCCGGCGTCCCCTTCACCACCGGCGTGCTGATCGGCATCGGCGAGACACGCGCCGAGCGCATCGAGGCGCTGCTCGCGATCCGCGGCCTCCATGCGCGCTACGAGCATATCCAGGAGGTGATCGTCCAGAATTTCCGGGCCAAGCCTGGCACGCGCATGGCCGCGGCATCGGAGCCGACGCTCGAGGACCACCTGTGGACCATAGCGGTCGCCCGCATCGTTTTCGGACCGGGCATGAACATCCAAGCGCCTCCCAATCTGCAGCCCGGGGGCCTGGCGCAACTGATCGGCGCCGGCATCAACGACTGGGGCGGAGTGTCGCCGGTCACGCCGGACCACGTGAACCCGGAGGCGCCCTGGCCGCACCTGGCAGAGCTGCAGAAGGCCACCGAGCGGGCCGGCCGCGCCTTGGTCGAGCGGCTGGCGATCTATCCGGAATTCGTCTCGGCGCCCGAGCGGTGGCTCGACCCGGCCATGGAAACCGGTGCCATGCGGCACCGGGATGCCGAGGGCTTCGCGCGCGAGGACAGCTGGGCCCCGGGCACCGCCGAGCCGCTGCCGGCAGGGCAGGTTGCACGCATCCCGGCAGGCGCGTCCGATCTCGGGACCGGTGCCGCTATGGAGAGCCTCCTCGACCGCGCCCTCTGCGGAAAACCTCTCGGCGAGGCCGAGATCGCCCGGCTGTTGGCGGCGCGCGGGGAGGAGTTTACCGCCGTGTGCCGCGCCGCCGACGCGCTGAGGACCGCGCGCTGCGGCGATGTCGTCACTTACGTGGTGAACCGCAACATCAACTACACCAACATCTGCTCCTACGGCTGCAAGTTTTGCGCCTTCTCCAAGGGCCGGGACAGCTTCGCATCGCGCGAGAAACCCTACGATCTGGGCCTCGACGAGATCGCGCGCCGAACCCTCGAGGCCTGGGACCGCGGAGCCACCGAGGTGTGCCTGCAGGGCGGCATCAGGCCCGGCTACACGGGCGAGACGTATCTCGCCATTGTTGCGGCGGTGAAGGCGGTGGCGCCCGCGATCCACGTGCACGCCTTCTCGCCGCTGGAAATCTGGCACGGCGCCCGCACGCTCGGGCTCGCCTTGCGCGACTACCTGGCCAGGCTGAAAGCGGCCGGCTTGTCGAGCCTGCCCGGCACCGCGGCGGAGATCCTCGACGACGAAGTGCGCGCCGTACTCTGCCCCGACAAGATCTCCACGTCGCAGTGGCTGGAGGTCATGGAGACCGCGCATGCGGTGGGGCTTAGAAGCACGGCGACCATCATGTTCGGCCACGTCGATGGCTACCGCCACTGGGCGCGGCACCTGCTCCGCATCCGTGCGCTGCAGGAGCGCACCGGCGGCTTCACCGAGTTCGTCCCGCTGCCCTTCGTGCACATGGAGGCGCCCATCTATCTGAGGGGACGGTCCCGCAAGGGGCCGACGTTCCGCGAGGCCGTGCTGATGCACGCCGTCGCGCGGCTGGCGCTCGATCCGGTCATCGCCAACATCCAGGCGTCGTGGGTGAAGATGGGCCCCGCCGGCGCCACCCTCTGCCTCAAGGCCGGCGCCAACGACATGGGCGGTGTGCTCATGAACGAGTCGATCACGCGCGCCGCCGGCGCGGTGCACGGCCAGGAACTGCGGGCCGAGGACCTGGAACGGCTGATCCGCGCCGCCGGCCGGACGCCGCGCGAGCGCACCACCAGCTACGGGCTCGCACCGGCTGGTCGCGCACCGGCCAGCGGCGAGCGCGCGGGCGGCAGCGCGCGGCTCTGACGCCCGGCTCCGGTCAATGCGGAATCCGGCTTGATCGACGCCGCCACTCAATGGAATAGTGGTACTAAGAATAGAACAATAGAAACACTGGACCGCACGGGACGGCGACGCTTGGCCAACCCCTTCGATCTCCCGACCGGCATCGCCGATGCGGCCGTGCGCCGCCGGGCCGCTGGCCGCCTCAAGGAGGCCGGCGTGCGCCTGCCGACCTTCGCGGAGCTTAGCGAGCCCGGCCGCGCACCTCCCGCCCTGCGCGCAGCGCTCGCCGGCGTCGATCCGGACGCCCCGCACCCGGCCAATCTTCATCGCGTGCACTGGTTCAACGACCTGGCGCGGAGCGGCCAGGCCGCTTTGCCAGCTTTCATCGAGCTGCCGGCGAGACTGACGGGCGTGGAGGCGCGCATCGTGCTGGCGCTCGGCGCGCTGTTTCCCATGATCCGGGCGCACAAGGTGCTCGCCGCCTACGCGTGCCTGGCGCCTCGCCTGGTCGCGGGCCGTTTCGACCCGACGTGCCGGCGCGCCGTGTGGCCCTCGACCGGCAACTACTGCCGCGGTGGCGTTGCCATCTCGCGCATCCTGGGCTGCCGGGGCATGGCGGTGCTGCCGGCCGGCATGAGCCGGGAGCGCTTCGACTGGCTCGCAAAGTGGGTGGCTTCGCCCGAGGACATCGTTCGCACGCCGGGCACGGAGTCCAACGTCAAGGAGATCTACGACGCGTGCCGCGAGCTGGCGCGCGATCCGGCCAACGAGATCGTCAACCAGTTCTGCGAGTTCGGCAACTACCTGGTCCACTGGCGCTGCACCGGCCCGGCACTGGGCCGCGTGTTCGAGAGCCTGCGCGAGGCAGCGCCGGACCTGCGCCTCGCCGCCTTTGTCGCCGCCAGCGGTTCGGCCGGCACGCTGGGCGCGGGCGACTTCTTGAAAGCCAGCCACGGCGCCAGGATCGCCGTCGTCGAGGCGGTTGAGTGCCCGACCTTGCTGATGAACGGGTACGGCGAGCACAACATCCAGGGCATCGGCGACAAGCACGTGCCTCTCATCCATAACGCCATGAACACCGACATCGTGATCGGCGTCTCGGACCGCGCCACCGACGGCCTCCACGCCGTCTTCAACACCGACCGAGGCCGGCGCTACGTGAGCGGCAGGGTGGCGGACCAGCCGGTGGGCATGCTGCGCTGCCTCGGGCTTTCCTCCATCGCCAACATGCTGGGCGCCATCAAGCTGGCCAAGCGCTATGGCCTCGGTCCCGACGACGTAGTGCTGAGCGTCGCCACGGACGGCGCCGAGCTCTACGAGAGCGAACTGACCCGTTATCTCCAGCTCCGCCACCGGGGCAGCGATATGACGGAGCGGCTCGCGGCAGAACTGGTGGCCGAGCATCTCGATGGCGCCGGCACCGAGCACGTTCTGGAGCTGACGGAGCGCGAGCGGACCCGCATCTTCAACCTCGGCTACTTCACCTGGGTCGAGCAGCAGGGCATCGCACTCGCCGACTTCGAGCGGCGCCGCAGCCAGAGATTCTGGGCCGACCTGCACACCCTCGTCCCGGCCTGGGACGACATGATCACCGCTTTCAACCGCGACAGCGGCATGGCCGTCGCTGATTGATTCACCGATGCCGGAGACCTCGCAAGCGATGAGCATGGAAACGCCGGTCACGCCCTATCACCAGCTGCGCGCGGCGACGCAGGCGCGCGACCGGGGCCTGCGCGACAAGGTGATGTCGCTGGAGGAAGCGGCAAGGCTCGTCAACGACGGCGAGCATATCGGCATCGGCGGGTGCCACACCTCGCGCACGCCCTTCGCCATGATCTGGGCGCTGATCCGCGCCAGCAAGAGGGACCTCGTCATCTCCCGCTCCATCGCCTCGACGGAAGGTGACCTGCTGCTTGCGTCCGGCATCACCAGGCACATTGTCACCAGCTGGTTCACGCAGGGGATCGTGTGGGGCGTGTCGAAGGTGATGCGGCACTACACCGAGAACAAGCTCGCCAGCTTCGAGGAGTGGAGCCACATGTCGATGGGGCTGCGCTATCGCGCCGGCGCCATGGGGCTCCCTTTCATGCCCTCGCGCTCGATGCTCGGCTCTGATGTCGCCAAGCGCGTGGCCAGCCAGCTGCGCACCATGCCCTGCCCTTTCACCGGCGAGGAGCTGGCGCTGCTGCCGGCGCTCAACCCCGATGTGGTCCTGATCCACGTGCAGCGCTGCGACCCATACGGAAACGCCCAGATCGACGGCCTCCAGTTCATGGACATCGACATGGCCATGGCTGCCACCCGCGTAATCCTCACCACCGAGTGCATCGTCTCCAACGACCAGATCCGGCGCACGCC
>DATBKR010000600.1:0-5487 GCA_036555805.1 Hyphomicrobiaceae bacterium
TGGCGATGGCGTCCATCAGCGGCGGCGACAGGCAGTCGTACGGCTCAAGCTTCAGCTCGCGCAGGCGCGCGCGCACCGCGCCCATCTGGTCGGGCCGGGCCCCGGCCTCGATGATGGAGGACACGAAGGCCGCGAACTCGGGCGCCGACCAGCCCTCGTCCTTCGACAGCTCGGTGTGGATGAAATCGAGCCCGTAGAAGGGATGCCCGGTGTTCTCGATGCGGCCGTACATGTGCACGCCGCAGCCGGTGCAGGCATGGCGCTGGATGGCGGCGTTGGCATCCACGACCTTGAGCTTGTCGGCGTTCTTGGCGACGCTCAGCTTGTCCCGCGACACCACGGCGACCTGAGAGAACAGCGCGCCCGCGGGCTTCCAGCATTTGGTGCACCCACATATGTGATTGTGGGCGCTCTGGCTGGCGACGAGCACTTCGACCGGGTCGTTCGTGCACTTGCACTGCAGCGTGCCGCCCGCAAAATTCGCGTTGCCCGGCTTCACGCCGTTGTCCACCGCCGGATGAATGGAGATCTGGGCCATGGCATGTCCTCCTTGGCTGGTCAAAGGCGCTTTTCTCGCGCCAGGCAGGATCGATCGTATCCAGGACATCGGTCACATGCTCGTGAATCGACGCGCAAAACGAGGTGCCCGCTCCCATTCAGAAAGGTTCAACGCGACCACGTTATTTCTGTACAATGCTTTTGCGCCGATACTAGACCTTTTCTCCCGAAAGGGAAGCAATTGATCAGCGGGCGAATTGTTATATTGTAACACCCTTAACGAAACACACATTCGCGGTAAATGCGATGGCCGCACAGGCTGGCCGCGTAGTATGCCCAGTGCCAAACCACCGACGAGGAGAAACTCGCCATGAAAACCCGCGCTGCCGTCGCCCTGGAAAAGGCCAAGCCGCTCTCGATCATGGACGTGGAGCTGGAGGGTCCCAAGGCCGGCGAGGTGCTGGTGGAGATCAAGGCCACCGGCATCTGCCACACCGATGAGTTCACATTGTCGGGAGCCGACCCGGAGGGGCTGTTCCCGTCGGTTCTCGGGCACGAGGGCGCCGGCATCGTGGTGGACGTGGGGCCGGGCGTGACCAGCGTAAAGAAGGGCGACCACGTGATTCCGCTCTACACGCCGGAGTGCCGGCAGTGCCCGTCGTGCCTGTCGCGCAAGACCAACCTGTGCACCGCCATCCGCGCCACCCAGGGCCAGGGCGTGATGCCGGACGGCACCTCCCGCTTCTCCACGGGGGGGCAGAAACTGTTCCACTACATGGGGACGTCCACGTTCTCGAACTTCACCGTGCTGCCCGAGATCGCGGTGGCCAAGATCCGCGAGGACGCGCCCTTCGACAAGGTCTGCTACATAGGGTGCGGGGTGACGACCGGCGTCGGCGCCGTGCTCAACACGGCCAAGGTGGAGCCGGGAGCCAAGGCGGCGGTGTTCGGGCTGGGCGGCATCGGCCTCAACGTCATTCAGGGCCTACGGCTCGCCGGCGCCGATATGATCATCGGCGTCGATGTCAACAACGACAAGAAGGCCTGGGGCGAGCGCTTCGGCATGACGCACTTCGTCAACCCCAAGGAGGCGGGCGGCGATCTCGTGCCCTATCTGGTCAACATGACCAAGCACGGCGCCGATCAGATCGGGGGCGCCGACTACACCTTCGACTGTACCGGCAACGTCCAGGTGATGCGCCAGGCGCTGGAGGCCTGCCACCGCGGCTGGGGCGTGAGCGTGATCATCGGCGTGGCGCCGGCGGGCGTGGAGATCTCCACCCGGCCGTTCCAGCTGGTGACGGGGCGCGTGTGGAAGGGCACCGCGTTCGGCGGCGCGCGAGGACGCACTGACGTGCCCAGGATCGTCGACTGGTACATGGAAAAGAAGATCGAGATCGACCCGATGATCACCCACACGATGCCGCTCGCCGACATCAACAAGGGCTTCGACCTCATGCACGCCGGCAAGAGCATCCGCAGCGTGGTGGTGTACTGACGGGTCTCCCTCTCCCCGCGCAACTCCAACCTCGCCTCCCGCTCCATCAGCGCGGGGAGAGGGCCGGGGTGAGGGGCAGGGGCACGCTCCGAGTGCAGAATTTGTCGCGGCCCCTAACCCTCTCCCCATGAGCCCTCGGCCCATTGGGGGTGGCATGCCCTTGCGGAGGGCCGAGGGCTCATCGGGAGAGGGAATCCGCTCCTACTTCTTCTTTCCGTCGGGGCCGAACTGCTTGAGGTAGGCGATGAGGTCGTCGATGTCCTGGTCGTCCTTGATGCCGACGAACACCATCTTGGTGTTGGGGATCTTGCCCTTGGGGTTCTTGATGTACTCGCGGAACGTGGCCTCGTCCCAGGTGATGCCGGAACTCTTGTTGGCCTCGGAGTAGTGGAAGCCCGGAGCGCTGCCCGCCTTGCGGCCGAAGAGGCCGTTGAGTTCCGGCCCCACCATGTTCTTGGCGCCTTCGCCGATCTGATGACAGGCGCGGCACTTGTTGAAGATCGCCTTGCCGTTCTCCACGTCCACGGCCGCTGCCGGGGCGGCCAGAGCTGCGATCAGAGCAGCGCCAAAAACCAGTCTCCTCATGGTCTCTCCGGGTTCCTCGGTGCCTCGTGCCTTGTTGCGAAACCTCCGGCCACGCCGGTGCCGGGCGCGGTGCCACGCTCATGGGCCTTCTTGCGGGCTTTCTCAAGCGCTTTCTGCGACGGCCGCCGCAGGTTTGAGGGGACGGCGGTAAACGAATTCTGTCGGAGGTAACCCGGCCTCGCGCTCCGCGACCGCGACCATCTCGGCGTGGTGCCGAGACTTGACGCAGGCCGGATCGGCGGCGGCGGCATCCCCGGCCAGAGCAAAGGCCTGGCAGCGGCAGCCGCCCCAGTCGATCTCGCGCCGCTCGCAGCTGCGGCACGGCTCCTGCATCCAGTCGGTGCCGCGGAACTTCTCGAAGGCCTGCCCGGAGAGCCATATGTCCGCCAGCGGCCTGTCGCGCACGTTGTCGAAGACGAGGCCAGGGATGGTCTCGGCGGCGTGACAGGGCAGCACTTTGCCGGAGGGCGTGACGTTGACGACACCACGGCCCCAGCCGCCCATGCACGGCTTCGGCCACGTGGCGTAGTAGTCGGGCACGACGCAGTCGATGACGAGGATGCCCTTGAGGCGCTCCCGCGCCTCGCTGACCACGTCCATGCTGCGCTTCACCTGCGCCCGCGTCGGCATCAGCGCCGCGCGGTTGCGCAGTGCCCAGCCGTAGTACTGGACGTGGGCGACCTCGAGCCGCCCGGCCCCGGCCTCCACGGCGAAGTCGATGATGCCGGGGAGTCGGTCGAGGTTCTGGCGGTGCACCGGCGCATTGATGGTGAGGGCGAGGCCCACCTCCCGCACCCATTGGGCGAGCTGGCGCTTCTTGGCATGCGCACCCCTGTAGTGGGCGATGCGGTCGGCGTTGGCCGGCTCCACGTCCTGGATCGAGATCTGCACGTGATCGAGACCGCGCGCGGCCAGGTCTTCGAGGCGAGGCCGCGTCAGCAGCATGCCGGCGGTGATGAGATTGGTGTAGAGGCCCACCTCGGCGGCCGTGGCGACGACCTCCTCCAGGTCGCGGCGCAGCGTCGGCTCGCCGCCCGACAGATGCAGTTGCAGCACGCCGAGGTCCGCTGCCTGGCGCAGGACGTGCTGCCACGCGGCGGTGTCGAGCTCGGAGCCCGCGCCTTCGAGCGCGAGCGGATTGGAGCAATAGGGGCACTGCAGGGGGCAGCGGTGCGTAAGTTCGGCGAGGAGGCCCAGCGGCGCACGCTGGCATTGTGCCCTGGCGGCCGATGGCGCGACCGACGGGCCCGGCGGCGACGGCATGCGGGTGGCATCGCTCACGGTCGATCGGGACTCTTACGTGGCTGCAGGCTAGCGCGACTGCAGACAAAATGCACCGCGCGTCCGGCTGCACGCCGGACGCCCGGTGCCAAGCAAGGCTCGCGATTGCAGGCCGCGGAACGTCAGGCGTCCTCGATCTCGGCGGAGACGTAGCTCGTCACCTCGAGACCCACCTCCTCTTCCGTCACTTGCGGCTTGCTCCAGGTCTCTTGCATGATTGTTTGCTCCGTTGGCCTCGGTTCGGCAGGCACGCGTCGCAACCCGACGCGCCATCGCACGCGAATATGCGGCATTTCCAGGCCACGGGCAAACGGATTAAGCGCGCCGCGGGCGGCGGCCGGCGTTCGCAGCATCGGATCCGGAGTTGCGCATGCTTCAGCTGCCGACAAGGCCTCTCGCCACCAGCCAGCGCACGCCTCGCAGCCACGACTCGTCCGTGTTGCCGCGGATATCGACGCGGTACATCTTGGTAAGGTTACCGGTGCCCGCCTCTTTCACATAAATGTGAAGGCTCAGGAGCAAGTTCGAGTACTTGCGCACTGCCGCGGTTATGGCGAAGTCGGCGCCGAGCTTGCGGGCCAGCTCGACCTCGCAGCCGTTGCATTTGTAGAGCGGCGCCGCCTTCTCAACCTCCGATGCGAGCGCGCCCAGGTCGAGCACGTCGTATCCCGCCTCCTGCGCCACCAGCTTGCGCAGCTCGGCTGTCGCGAGGGCGAGCCGCCGCGTTTCATCGGCGCGCGGGCCGAAATACTGGCCGTCGAGGCTGTCGTCGATCAGCTCGAATGGGAAGACCGCTGCCTTCGGCGCGGCCTGGGCCGCGGCTGCGGTGAGCAGAATCGCGGCCAGCAAGGTGAGGAAGCGGCGCATTGGCGTGGACTCCGGTTGACGGCCCTGCCAGTAAGGGCCGATCTTGCTTGAAGATTTCGGAAACGCCGCGGCGATACCTTGGCGCCGGGCGGAAGCCGGGCGCAGCATGGCCGGTGGCCTAAACGGGCCACCCTGATAAACTGGGCCCTAACGAATGTCGTGGGGCTTGCCCTCATGCGCAAGCGGCTGGCCGGAATCCCACGAGAGGCCCACGCATGGGCGAGAGCGCACGCAGACGGAAGGGCGCCTTGAGCTGGCGGGCGGTGGCGTGTGTGGCCGCGCTCGCAGTGCAGTTCTCGCTTGTACCGATGGCAGCGGGCGAGCGGACGGCGGTGCAGGCGACCGCCTCCGAGCGGTCGGGAGGCGTTCAAAAGATAGCGATCGTGCTGGCGCGCGAGTTGCGCGACCTGCCGGCGCCGCTGTCGCTGCTCGACTTCCCGCCGCCCGACGACGGCATCGCCGGCGCGCGCCTGGCCATCAACGACAACAACACCACGGGGCGCTTCCTGAAGCAGGAGTTCACGCTCGACGTGGTGCAGAGCGCGTCCGTGCCGGAGCTGATCGCCGAGGTTGGCAAGCGCGTGGATGCCGGCGCCGGCTTCGTCGTGGCGGACGCGAGCGCGGAGACGGTGCTGGCGCTCGCCGATGCGCTGAAGGGGCGCGAGGCGCTGGTCATGAATGCGGGCTCCGGCGACGACCGGCTGCGCGAGGCGGACTGCCGCCCCAACCTGGTGCACACGGCGCCCTCGTACAGCATG
>DATBKR010000601.1:0-4382 GCA_036555805.1 Hyphomicrobiaceae bacterium
CGCATAGGATGCGAGCCGCGCGGCCTCGCGCGCGAGCCCAATCAGCACCGGGAGGCATCCCATGACCACCTGCGCCTGCGGCAACTGCCAGTTCTTCGACAACCGCAGCAAGCCTGCCCTGAAGCACAAGGAGAAGGACGGCGGCCTGTGCCGCTACAACCCGCCCATGCCCAACGCCGCCGCGGACGGCCATGCCGACAGCGGTCTTGGCGTATGGCCGGTGGTGGCGAAGAAGGACTGGTGCGGCCATTTCGCGGCCACCGTCGAGCGCTTCATGACCGCCGCGGAATGAAGATTCGTGGTCTTGGGGTTGGCTCGAACGGAGGGAGACCAACGAAGTCGGCACCGAGCGCCTTGGTGATCGTCCCCGCGCCCGCGGCCGGTATGCTCGTGCACTGCAAGGCGCAGCGCTGGCGGCTCAGTCGAACCCGCGCAGGAACTCGACGAGTGCAGCGCCGACCTCGGCCGGGCGCTCCTGCTGTACCCAGTGCCCGGCTCCCTCGATCAGGCGCACGAGCCGCAGGTCTGAGACGCGCCCGCGCATCACCTCGATCAGGTCGAGGCCCGGGATGAAGCGCAGCACCGGGTCGAGGCTGCCAGCGACGAACGCGGCGGGTTGTTCGATGCGCTTGTCGGCAACCGCAGCCTGCTGAGCGAAATCCAGCTCGGACGTGCGGTAGCGGTTGAGCGGGCCGCGGAATCCGCTGCGCTGGAATTCGCCGACGTAGTAGTCGAGGTCGGCGTCCGTGAGCCACGCCGGGAAGGGATCCGGGTCAGGTACCCCGTCGAGCAGCCGCGCGTCGGGCGGCTTCCCGGCCAGGAGGCCTCCGGCTGCGCTGCCCTCGGCAGATGCAAAGTAATAGATCTTCCGCAGGCTGGTGCGGACGTCGGCCTCCAGTTCCGCCTCGGCGACGCCGGGCGTCTGGAAGTAGAGCTGATAGAAGAAGCGGTCCTTATAGACCTTGCGGAACAGCTCGATGCGCGGCGCCGGCCCGCGCCCCGTATGCGGCACGCTGAGACCCATCACCGCGCGCACCTTTTCCGGGTGGAACAGGGCGGTGTTCCACACGATCGGCGCGCCCCAGTCGTGGCCGACCAGGATAGCCCGCTCCTCGCCGAGCGCCTCGATCAGACCGGCAATGTCGGCGCACATCTCCCTGATGGCGTAGGCCTCGATTGCCTCCGGCCTGTCGCTGCCGCCATAGCCGCGCACGTCGGGCGCCGCCACGCGGTACCCGGCCGCGGCCAGCGTAGGGATCTGATGGCGCCAGGAGTACCAGCTCTCCGGGAAACCGTGCACCAGCACCACGAGCGGGCCTTCGCCGCTGAGGGCGACGCGCAGGCGAATGCCGTTGGCCTCTACGATCTGCAGGTTTGGCTGCGCGCCCATGCGGTCCTCCCAGGCTGGTCCGTGCGAACCTCCACGGGTTTGGTCTCCCCATGCTCGAGCTGTTCAGCCAAGGCGCGCAGCGCCAAAAATCTCGGCATTCGCGGCCGCTTCCTCTTCGGAGGAGCCGTACACAAGCACGCCGGGAAGCTGCGGGACTTCCGCGATCCAACGACCGTCTTCCTCAAGCTCGGTTTCTATGCGCAGGTGCATGACAAATGCATAGCACGAACGGGAAGTGATCACCACGACTGTTCCAGTCTATATCCAGCCTACGAGCTTCCGTTCCGTCCCGCATCGAGCGGCGCGAAGTGCCCGCGCCGCTGCAGCCAGGCCATCAGCGCCAGCCCCGGCAGTGCCGCGGCCGCTGTGGCGACGAAGAACAGGGGCCAGCCGACGCCCTCGGCGACGAAGCCGGTTGCCGACGCAAGCACGGTCCTTCCGAAGGAGGCCAGGGCGGTGAGCAGCGCGTACTGCGTCGCCGTGTGAAGCGGGTTTCCGCACAGGGCCGAGACGTACGCGACGAACACCACGGTGCCGACCGCGCCCGTGAAATTCTCAACGAGAATGGCGGAGGTAAGCGCCCAATTGCTGACGGGCTGGAAATTGAGCCAGACGAAGACGAGGTTGGAGACCATCTGCAGGATGGCCCCGAGCCAGAGGGTGGCCGCCAGCGGCAGGGCGCGTCCGATGAAGCCGCCGACAAAGCCGCCCACCAGCGTTGCGCCAAACCCGACCCCTTTCACGATCGCCGCGTAGCTTGCCTTGTCGTAGCCCAGGCCCAGCACGAAAGGCGCCGTCATCTTGCCGGCCAGCGCGTCGCAAAGCTTGTAGAGCACGACGAACACGAGCACGGCGACGGCAGCGTCGCGCGACAGGAAGTCCGCGAAGGCGCCCCAGGCGGTGCTGAACACGCGCGCGATCGCCCCGGGCCCCGCTTCCGCGTCGGAGCGCGCCGCGGCGGAGGCGGAAGCGTCGGGCTCGCGACCGAGCAGCACTGCGGCCAGTCCGACCAGGACCAGCCCGGCTGCAACCGCATAGGCGATGGGCCACACGACGGTCTTGCCGAGGCCCTTCGTCTCCAGCCACGCCGAAAGCCCGATCAGGCCGGCCACGGACATCAGCTGGCCCACCCGATACGCCGCCACATAGCCGGCGACACCGGCGGCCTGCTCCTCTGTCGGCAGGCTTTGCACGCGATAGGCATCGATCAGGATGTCCTGGGTGGCGGAGGCGAAGGCGACGAGCAGGGCCCCCAACGCCACGGCCAGCGGGGCTGCGATGGGATCGCGCGTGCCGAGAAACAGGATGGCAGCCATCAACGCGAGCTGGGTGGCGACGAGCCAGCCGCGGCGGCGGCCGAGCCGCCCGGTCAGCCACGGGACGTCCAGCGCGTCGACGATTGGGGCCCAGAGGAACTTGACGGTGTAGGGCAAGCCGACGAGGGCGAAGAGGCCGATGGTGCCGAGGTCGACGCCGCGGTCGGCCATCCACACGGTCAGCGTCTCGCCCGACAGGGCTAGCGGCAGCCCCGCCGAGAAGCCGAGCAGCAGCACCACCAGCACGCGCGGGCGGAGATAGACCGTGGCAGCGTCCAGGAAGGCGCCAACGCGGCCGGATCGGCCTTCCGAGGTCAGGCTCATGTCCCTCCGTGGGCGTGGAGACGGGGGCAGACCCCTCGCGACGACCGTGGCGGTTGAGATCGCCGTCGGAGGCGAGGGGTCTGACCCCAATTGGTCAGCGGATGGTGCGCCTTCGCGCCAGTCCGCCCTACAATAGGCACTACTCGGCCGCAACGAGCGCGCCAAAGGGCCGCGCCAGTCCCAGCTGGCGCTTGGCCACCTCGCGCAGTGCGTCGATGGGCTTCCTCTGGCCCTCCACCTCGAAGTGCCAGAAGGTCCAGCCGTTGCAGGCGGGTTTGCCCTGCAGTTCGGCGCCGAGGCGATGGATGGAGCCCTGCCGTCCCGCCACCGCAAGCGTGCCGTCGGCGCGCACCTCGGCGCGGATGCCCCCGCGCTCGTCGGTGAGCTCGCGGCCCGCCTCCAGGATGCCGAGCTCGACGATGGTACCGAACGGCACCCGCGGCTCGCCGCGCTTGCCCCTGGCCGTCTCCAGCGCCGACGGCGGCAGGGGCCGCACCTTGTCGATGCGCGCCCGCGCGGCGGCGGCGTAGGCCGCCTCGCGCTCGATGCCGAGCCAGCGGCGGCCGAGCCGCTTGGCCGCCGCCCCGGTGGTGCCGGTGCCGAAGAAGGGGTCGAGCACCAGGTCGCCGGGGTTGGTGGAGGCGAGCAGCACGCGGTAGAGCAGGGCCTCGGGCTTCTGCGTGGGGTGCGCTTTGCGCCCCGCACCGTCCTTCAGCCGCTCCGGGCCCGAGCAGATCGGCAGCAGCCAGTCCGAGCGCATCTGCAGATCGTCGTTGAGTGCCTTCATGGCCTCGTAGTTGAAGGTGACGCGCGCCTTGCGCCCGCGCCCGGCCCAGACCAGCGTCTCGTGCGCGTTGGTGAAGCGCTTGCCGCGGAAGTTGGGCATCGGGTTGGTCTTGCGCCAGACGATGTCGTTCTGGATCCAGAACCCGAGATCCTGCAGCGCTGCGCCGAGGCGGAAGATGTTGTGGTAGGAGCCGATCACCCAGATGGCGCCGTCGGGCTTCAGCACGCGCCGGCACTCGGCGAGCCAGGCGCGGGTGAAGCGGTCGTAGTCGGCGAAAGTCTCGAACTTGTCCCAGGCGTCATCGACGCCGTCCACCACGGTGTTGTTGGGGCGCAGGAGGTCCCGCTCCAGCTGCAGGTTGTACGGCGGGTCCGCGAACACGAGGTCCACGCTTTCGGCGGCGAGCCCGCGCAGTGCCTCGATGCAGTCCCCGACAAGAATGCGGTTGACGGCCCCCGCCGTCGACGCGACGCGACGCAGACCCATGGATACGCAACTCGCTCACAACACTGAACTCACGCCGGGCTGCGAACGGCCGCCCCCGTGCGACCCATGATAGCATCGG
>DATBKR010000602.1:0-24926 GCA_036555805.1 Hyphomicrobiaceae bacterium
GCCGTGGACCCCTGTGGCGAAGAAATAGAACGTGAAGAAGAGCTGGGCACCGCCCCGCAAGGGCCCCTGAACGGCGAAGTCCGGCCCCGGGAAGAGATTCCTGGCGAAGTCGTCCCGCCATTCGACTGCAAACTTGAGGACCATGAAGAGAGCCCCCAGTGCCATTACCACAATGCAGCATTGAATGAGGCGATGCGTATTGCCGGCGCGAATGAACATCACGCCCAGGGCGAAAGCAAGGCTGCTCGCGAGGAGGGTTATGGTGTTGATGGTGCCAATGACGAGAGACGTCTCGAGCGCGGCCGCGTTGAACCCGGCCTCGTTAAAATAGCGAGCGAAAATCCACGCGAGGAACAAGGCACCGAAGAACAAGACCTCGCTCGCAAGAAAGAGCCACATCCCCGCCACCGCTACCTCTTCCTGGTGTTCGGAGCTTGAGAATTGGAACCCGTGCGTTGCGTGGGTCTCAGCCATGCGTCTTGGGCTCCGCCTCCGGGAAGGAATAGGGCGGCTTGGTTACCACCGGCGTCTCGGCGAAGTTCTCCGCTGGCGGAGGCGATGACGTCTGCCACTCGAGACCGGTGCCGCCCCACGGATTGGCAGGCGCACGTGCACCGCGCAGCAGCGACCAGGTCAAATAGGCCAGTGGCAGCAGATAGCCAACCGCGAGAATGGTGGCCCCCGACGACGACAGCACGTTCAGGACCGAAAACTCGGGTGGATAGGAATGATATCGCCGCGGCATGCCGAGGTAGCCCGGGATGAATTGCGGGAAAAAGGTCAGATTGAAACCGATGAAGATAATCAGCGCGGCAGCGCGCCCCCACATCTCCGGATACATCCGTCCCGTGATCTTCGGCCACCAGAAGTGAAGTCCGGCAAAATAGGCAGAAACCATGCCGCCGACCATCACGTAGTGGAAATGCGCCACGACGAAATATGTCTGGGTGAGGTGCACATCGGCCGCAAGCGCGGCCAGGAACAGGCCCGTCAACCCTCCGATGGTAAAGAGGCCGATGAACCCCAACGCATAGAGCATGGGTGCATCGAAGCGGATGAACCCCTTGTGCATCGTGCCGATCCAGTTGAAGACCTTGATGGCGGACGGCACGGCGACCATGAAGCTCAGTATCGAAAAGACGAGCGAGGAGTAGAGCGAAGTCCCCGCCACAAACATGTGGTGGCCCCAGACCAGGAAGCTGATCACCGCGATGGCGATGCTCGCCCAGACGATGAACTCGTAGCCGAAGATCCGCTTGCGCGAGAAAGTCGGGATGATCTCGCTGATGACGGCAAATCCCGGCACAATCATGATGTAGACTGCAGGGTGCGAGTAGAACCAGAACAGGTGTTGAAAGAGCAGCGGGTCACCGCCTATGCTGGGATCGAATATGCCGATGCGGAAGATCCGCTCGAAGGCGAGAAGCAGCAGCGTCATTGCCAGCACCGGCGTGGCGAGGACCAGGAGGACGCTGGTCGCGTAGATCGACCACAGGAACACAGGCATGCGATACCAGGTCATCCCCGGGGCGCGCAGGCGATGAATGCTGACGATGAAATTCAACCCCGTCGCGATCGACGAGAAACCGGCCAGAAAGACGCCGATCACGGCCGGCACGACATTGCCGTAGCTGTATTGGGAGGAGAGCGGCGTATAGAAGGTCCAGCCGGTGTCGAGCCCCCCCCAGAACAGGGCGTAAAGTGCCACGGCCCCGCCGGCGATGAACAGATACCAGCTCAGGAGGTTGAGCCGCGGAAAGGCGAGGTCGCGCGCCCCCAGCATCAGCGGGATCAGGAAGTTGCCGAGCGTGACCGGCACGGCCGGGACCAGGAAGAACCAGACCATCACCACGCCGTGCATGGTGAAGAGCCGGTTGTAAGTTTCCGGCGACGCGATCATCCCTTCCGGGACGATCAGGTTGTAGCGGACGAGGGCCGCCGCCGCTCCGCCGATGAAAAAGAAGAGCGTGATCGAGCCGAGATAGAGCAGAGCGATACGCTTGTGGTCGGTGGTGAGCAGCCAGCTCCGGATGGTCCATTCCTCGCTGAGATACGAGCCGGCGTGCCCGGCTTGATTTTCCACGGCTACGGTCATTGGGGCTGCTCCGCTGCCAGCGACTTGATGTAGGCAACGATCCTGATGAGATCCTCTTCGCCGATCTGCCCGGCAAAGGACGGCATGACGGGCGGATAGCCTGCCACTCGCGATTTCTCGGGCATCAGTATCGAATCGCGCAGGTAGCGATCGTCGGCCGTCGCCACCGTGCCGTTCGCAAGAGGAACGGGGCTGCCGTAGAGCCCGGTGAGGGGTGGCGCGTTCACTATGCTCGCGGACTGCTTGCCGCCGACGCCGCCGATCCCGTGGCACCCGCTGCAGCCATGGCGGATGAACAGGGTCTTGCCGGCCGTCGCCAGCGTCTCCCCTGCCGCGTTCTGCTGCAGCCATCTCTGGAAGTCGGCGGGGGGCATCACCGCAATTTGGCCCACCATCCGCGCGTGGCCTGTTCCGCAGAGCTGCGTACAGAAGAGGTGGTAGGTCCCGGGCTCGTTCGCGGCGAACCAGAGCATCTCGTAGCGGCCAGGCAGCACATCGTGCTTGATGCGGAAGGCAGGGATCGCGAAATCGTGGATCACATCTGCCGACGTCATCACCAGCCTGACGGGCCGGCCTGCGGGCAGATGCAGCGCGTTGATCTCGCGCTGGCCGCCTGGATGCTGCACCTTCCACATCCCTTGCTTGCCGACGACGTAAATCGTCATTGCGTCCGGCGGCGCGCGAAAGAGGCGCACGTAGAGGTCGGCACCCCAGATGAACAGTCCGAAGAAGACGAGAAGTGTGGCCGACGTCCACGCAGTCTCCAGTCTCCATGTCTTCTCGGACGCGCCGCCGCGGTCGGCCGGGCTCCCCGCCCGGTATTTGACCATGTAGAGGAGCATCAGCCCGAAGACGAGCGCGAGCACGAGGCACGAGATCAGAACGAGGGAGGCAATCAGGTAGTCGACCTCGGGCGCGGTAGTGGTCGCCTGCGGGAGCCAGAGCTTCATCCCCGCATCCTTTCTCGCCGAAACGCCAGATACAGCGCGACCGCGATCGTTGCCACCGTTAGCGCAGCGAACAACCTCAGCAGCTTGACAATCGCCACTGTGTAGCGCCCCGTGACCGAATCGTAGTCGAAGCACAGGAGAAGCACCGGGCTTGGCGCCGATGCGATCGTGCCCTGCGCGGCGCGACTCGCGCCGAGCCGCAAATCGGCAGGCTCGTAGCCGATGCCGAGAACATAGCTCGACACGACACCTGCCGGGGTGGCAAAGACCACACCGACCGGGTGGATGATCTGCTTCAAGTCCGAATCGAAGCGGTCGTGAAAGCCGACGGCGTCCTTTATCGCTTGCAGGGCTTCGCGAGACCCCGTCAGGAAATGCCAGTGCGGCTCGGCCCCGCGGATGGAATGGCGCTGCAGCATGCCGGCCTTCGCGTACCTTGCATCAGCGGGGGTTTCCGAGGGATCGATGCTCAGCGTTACGAGCGTATAGTCGCGTCCCGGCATCATTCCGGATGCGGCAAGGGCGCCGAACAGGTCGTCGCGTGCTACGCCGCAGATGTTCGGGCAACGGAAATAGATGAGTGTCAGGATCAGCGGTTTTCCGGCCATCAGGTCGGACAGCTGCACCTCGCGGCCGTCTTCGTCCGTGAGCTGCGCGGTGAGGGGGATCTGCGCGCCGGGGCGCTGCTCAAAGGCAACGCCGCTGAGATCGGGCGCCGTCGCACCCGAGGCGAGCCGCGGCAGCGCGAGCAGAAGCACCAGCGCAAGGACCCGGACTATCATGGTGGCCTCCCGGCCGGGGCCGGCCAGTCCGCGATGCCTTGCGAGGCGACGACGTGCATCGCCACCGAAATCGGGATGTGGACCTTGCCGCTCGCCCTGTCCACCCAGCCCACGCTGTTCAGCCGGCGCATCTCCTCGGCGTAGAATTTTTCCATGTCCGCGCGCGTCGACACCTGAAGGCGTGGCGTGGGATATTGCGGCAGCGGCAGTCTCAGGAAGCGGTCAGACGGGCTCTCGGGAAAGATGACCGCGACCACCCATGCCAGCGCCAGCACCAGCGCGGCGATAAACGCCGCGCCGATCCAGATGAAGGCGCCGCCGACATCTTTCGGCTCATGTCGTGCAGGGCTCAGGGGCTTGTCATGCATGGCTTCGCGTTCCCTCCGCGCGCGGAACGCGGGGCCCGGCCGGCGTGGACAACGCCACCGACGCGGCAGCGCCGAGCAAGCCCAGCATGGTCAGGACATCGAGCACGCTGAGACCGCGCCCCGACGCAGGCAGCACCAGCCACCAGCTTCGGATTACGGTGCCGAGCGCCAGCACGCCGGCGACGGCGGCGATCCCCCGGCGAGAGCGTCGCACGCGCGGCGACAGGAGGAGAAGGAACGGCAGCACGAAATGACAGAGTGCCGAAAGCGAAGCCGCCGCCCCCCATCCCCCGGTGGTGCGGGGCAGATACCATTGCGCCTCATTCGGCAGATTCGATTGCCAGACGATAAGGAACTGCACGAAGTCGAGATAGGCGCGCAGTATCACCAGGGCCATCAGAAGCTCGCCCAGGGCTTCCAGGCCGTTCTCCTCCCATACCGGTGTCAGCACCGCAGCCAATATCGAGACCGACAGGGCAAAAAGGCCCATCTCCGCCATCTCGATCAGTCCGTAGACGCTCGAGGAAAAATGCGGCGCGAGTGACATCGTGGCATCGATCGCGGCAAAGGTGACGGTGATCGCCAGTAGGATCAACGCGGCAGGGGCAATCCTTGCGAGCGCTGCCTCAGAACCCCCCTGCCGGAGGGCACGCCGGATCAGCCACGTCAGCCCAAGCCAGACCGCGAGATACACAATGGTGCGCAGCAAGAGGAAAGTGCCATTGAGGTAGAAGCGGTTGGGCAGGTTCGCCGCCGTATCGTGACGCAGCCAGGGGTAGAGGCTCGGAAGCACGATTGCCAGCGGGATCAGAGCCAGCGGCAGCAGCCACAGAGTGCCCAAGCCGGCGGCGAGCTGCAGTCGGATCGTATCGCCCCACCGCCCACCGGTGAGAGCATGGATCAGCAGCAGCGCGAGGCAGCCGAGCGGCCAGCCGATCCACGCCACCAGCGCGCCCAGCCAGGCATGGGGAAAGTCTTCCGGGGCGATGGCCCAGCCGGCGACAGCACCGATCAGGCCGAATGCCGTGACGATCCAAGCCGCTCGTTCCGCTTGAGCGCGACTCATTTCAGCGCTCCCCGCAGTTCCTGCGGCACCTCGGCCAGAGTGGCATCCTGACTGACCTGCAGTGCGCGAATATAGGCTGCGATCGCCCACCGGTCGGCTGGCTGCACGCGATCAGCGAAGGAATACATGGCACCATGGCCCTTCGTGATCACGTCGTAGAAATGCTGCACCGGGGCCTGGCGCAAACGATCGATCTGATACGAGGGCGGCTGGGGAAAGCCGCGTTGGACGACCATCCCGCGTCCGTCTCCGAGCTCGGAGTGACAGGGAGTGCAGTAGATGCGGTAGCGCTCCTGCCCGCGCTGCAGCAGTGCGAGGTCGAGGGGTGGCGCGGGCGTGGGCTTCTCCTCGAATTGGACCGTTCCCGGAGGGACGGTTGCCGGGCCGACCAACGGCGAGTAGTTCCTCTGCTGGGGTTGATTGCTCATGTCGTCGCAGCCGCCAAGCGCCAGGGCGGCGGCGACGACACCCACGGGAGCGAGGCTCGCGCGTCTCAAGGCGGAATCTCCTCGACGGCAAGGGGGCGGAGCTTGTTCGCAGCCTCGCGTGCACGCGTGAGGACATTTGCGTCGGGCGTTCGCACGGCGAGAACCCATTTGTCGCGCATGGCGTCGCGCATGCTCGAACACTCGTCGACGGGCTCATACAGCTCGAGCATGCGGGCAACGGCGAAAAACGCGAGGATTGCGGCCAGGATCGCAAACAGAACGCCAATTTCGAACGCAATGGGGACGAACGACGGCCACGAGAATTCCGGACGGCCGCCGATATCCAGGGGATAGCCGGCCGTATTGGCGTAGGTCTCCATCCCGAAGCCCAGGGCGGCACCGAGCAGCCCCCCCACGAGCATGACCGATGGCACGGTTCTGTCCTCGCCGGCTCCAGCCACGGGCAAGGGCGAATAGGTCTCCAGAGGTCCAACCTGCTGCGCTTCGAAACGCTCGACCGCATCGCGCAGCGCGGCCTCGGAGGAGAAGGACAGGACGATGCCGTTGGTCATTGCCGGCCTCCCCGAGGCGACGGTTGCACGAGCAGGCGGCGCATCTCGAACATCGACATCAGGGGCAGAAAGCGAACCACCAGCAGCACCCCCGTGAGGAACAGGCCGACGCTTCCAAACAGCAGCGCCCAGTCCCAGAAGGTCCCGTAGTACTCGCCCCAGGCGGAGGGGAGGTGCGTACGGCGGAGGCTCATCACGATAATGACGTAGCGCTCGCACCACATGCCGATGACGACGCCGAGGCATACGAGCGCGATCAGTGTCCGGCTCAGCCTGAAGCGCCGAAACCACATCGCCTGTGGAGCGATCACGTTCAGCGCGATGGTGGCCCAGTAAACCGGGGCCCAGTGGCCGCCGATTTTGTCCAGGAACTGAGCGGTTTCCACCCGGTCGCCGGTGTAGAAGGTCGTGAAGGCTTCCATGATGTAGGCGTAGGCGATGGCCAGGCTGCTCGCCAGGAGCATGCGGGTGAGGACATCGAAGTGCCGGCCGGTGATGAAATCCTCCAAGCCGAAACCGGCGCGCAACCCCACCATCATCAGCAGCACGACGGCAAAGCCGGAAAGCAGCGCGCCGAACACGAAGAAGGGCGGGAACTGCGTGGAATGCCAGCCGACCGTCGCAGCGCCGGCGAAATCCAACCCGACGATGCTGTGGACGGAAACCACGAGCGGCGCCATCACGGCCGCGATCACGGCATAGGCCGCCTCGTAGTGGCGCCATTGCCGGCCGGAGCCTCTGAAGCCCAGAGCCAGCACGCCATAGAAGAGCTGACGTGCCCGCGGCCTCGCCTGATCGCGGACGCTGGCGAGATCGGGAATCATTCCGAAATACCAAAAGACCACCGACGCTGTGACGTAGGTGAAAATGGCGAAGAAATCCCAGAGCAGCGGGCTGCGGAACTGTGGCCACAGATCCATCGTGTTTGGGTAGGGAAACAGCCAGTAAAACAGCCAGGGCCGGCCGAGGTGAAGTATGGGGAAGAGACCCGCGCATGCCGCCGCGAATACAGTCATCGTCTCGGCGCTGCGGTTCAGCGAATTGCGCCAATCGGCTCTCGTCAGGAAGAAAAGCGCCGAGATGAACGTTCCACCCGAGGCGATGGCGATCCACCACACATAGTTGATGATGGCAAAGCCCCATACCACCGGCCAACCGACACCCCAGACTCCGACGCCCGCATAGAAGGTCCAGGCGATCGCCGCGACGAGGAGCGCGAAGAGACTTGCCGCCGGGATCAGGGCGAGCCGCCACCAGGCAGGCGCTCGCTTGCGCAGCGCAATCCCGCAGATCAGGTCTGTCATCGAGGCGCTCGTGTGACCGGCAAGGACGACAGGATCATCGGCTTGCGGGCGTGGACTTTGCGCGTTCCGCTGTTCCGCGAGAGCAGAGGGGACGCCGACTTGGCTCATGTGCCGCCGCCGCTGATGGCTGGGTTGGGATTGCGGATGACGGCCTCGTAGGTCACCCGTGGGTGAGTGTTCTGGTCCTCCAGCAGGGCATAGTCGAGCGGGCTTTGCTTGCGCCGCGCGACGTCGCTGCCGTCCCTGACCAGATTTCCGAACGTAAAGGCCCGCGTAGGACAGGCGGCTTGGCACGCGGTCACGACCTCGCCGACGGGCTCGTTGCTGCGATCGGCGGCGATGCGTGCCTCGGCGATGCGCTGGATGCAGAACGTGCACTTCTCCATGACGCCGCGGGCGCGTACCGTAACGTTCGGGTTGCGCGCCTCGATGGGTCGCGTCTCCCGCCGGGCAAAATCGAAGTAGTTGAACCGGCGGACCTTGTAAGGACAGTTGTTCGAGCAGAAGCGCGTGCCGACGCAGCGGTTGTAGACCATGACGTTCAGGCCTTCCGCATCGTGCACGGTGGCGCCGACGGGACAGACGACCTCGCACGGCGCCTGCTCGCAATGCATGCAGAGCATCGGCTGGAAGTAGCTTTCGGGCGCTTTCGGATCGCCCTCGAGGTAGCGGTCGATCCGGAGCCAGTGCATCTCCCTCTCGCGGACGACCTCGTCCTTTCCGACCACCGGCGTGTTGTTCTCGGCCTGGCAGGCCACCACGCAGGCGTTGCAGCCGATGCACGCGTTGAGATCGACGCTCATTGCCCAGGCTGCCGGTCCCTTGGGGCGCCAGCGGTAAAGCTGCGGCGGCTCCGCCGTGCTCGCGAGGAAGCGCGGTTCCCTCATGTAGTCGACCAGCGTGCCGTGCCTCACGATGTGGCTGACGTCGTCGAGCTTGAGGAGATTGTGGTGTACGGTGCTGGCGAGGGTCGCGCGCCCCGGCGCCTTTTCGAGCACCGGCTTTCCGGTAGTTCCGGCCATTGGATAGAAATCGATGCCTGCACCGCTGCCGACGGGGCCGGCGTGCTGGCGCCCGAATCCCAACAGCGCGACCACACAATCGGAAGCCTGCCCCGGCATCACCCACACCGGCGTCGTGACTTCATCTGCCTTGCCGGCCGCGAGGCGGACGAGGTCGCCATTCTGCAGCTTGAGCGTGCCTGCGGTCTCGGGCGAGATGAGCAGAGGATTGTCCCAGGTCAGCTTCGTAAGCGGCCGGGGTAACTCCTGGAGCCACGGATTGCTGGCGAAGCGCCCATCCCAAAGGTGCGGGTCGGGACGGAACAGGACGGTCAGCGGCTGATCGGGCGGCGCCGGCAGGGAGATGTTTCCGGCCTGGCTTCGCAGACCAACCTCCGCCGGGCGGTTCGCGGTACCCTCGACGATGCCGCTTGCGAGCGCGCCGTGCCAAGCCTCCTCGAAGCGCCCGCCCATCCGCGGCCGCCAGGTCGCCTGCACGAGTTCGAGTGGCGCCGGCGGCGCCGGTTCGGTCAGCAGGGCAAGCACCTGGTGTACGCTTGCTGCACCGTAGATCGGCAGCGCCTGCGGCTGGAGGATCGTCGCGGTCCCGTCGAAGGCGCGGGCATCGCTCCAATCCTCCCAGGGGTGGCGCACGGGGACGAACCAGCGCGCCTGCGTCGTCGTCTCGCTGCGAGCGGTGTCGACGGCCAAGGTAAAATCGACCCGCTTCAGCGCTTCGCTGAAACCCAAGGCGGAAGGGGCAGCGTAGCAGGGGTTGCATCCGATCATCAGCAACGTGGTGACGCTGCCGGCGCGTATGTCCTCGACCAGCCCCGAGAGCGATGCCGCCTGGTCTGTCGGCGAATGGACGGGCGACGTCAGGAGCTCGAGTGTCGCGCCCCGTGCGCCAAGCCTCTCGTTCATGGCGTGGACAAGGGCATGGGTCTCGGCCGGCTGATGCGGACCGACATGGATCAGTGCGCGGCGCTCATTCGCCTTGAGGTCGGTTGCGACCTTGGCGAGCCAGTCCGGCTCGGAGACCGTCGCGTTCTCCAATATGGCTGCCCGAAGCGCCGCGATGATCCTGTGAAGCTCCCTCGGACCGGCGATGAAGCGGTGGTCGGCGACCGATCCGATCAGCGTCGCCGTCGGCTCGACGGCATAGATGCGCGACATCCTCGGCGTGCGCACGGGATTGCGTCGCGAGGCAAACTCGCGGGCGAACCGCACATGGCCCGGCGCGGAGCTGATCAGGTCACTGTCGATGGCCAGCAGCACATCTACGGCGTCGAGCTTCGGGACCGCTTCTACGGTCCGGCCATAGGCAAGGTCGGCGCCCCTCCAGACGTTGCTGCGTGAGATCGGCTCCCAGTGGTGCCAGCGAGCTTGGGGATAGGTCGCCAACACGCCATCGAGCTGGGCTGCGAGCGTCGGCGACGTCACGGTGCCCGTGAGGATGCGCAGGCCCGCCCCCCGGCGCTCGGCAAGTCTCGCGCGCTGTAGCGACAATGCGGTCAGCAGGCTTTGCCAATCGGAGGGGAGGCCGTTCGTAGCGATCGTCGCAGCGCGGTAGGGGTCGTAGAAGTCCATGAGCTGCGCCTGCGCGAACGCGTCGGTGGCGCCAAGGCTTGCGGGATGATTGGGATTGCCCTCAACCTTGATCGGGCGCCCCATGTGATGCTTGACGACGATGCCGTCCGCGTAGCCGCCCAGCGCGTGAGCGGTGCTGTAGCGATTGGGAAGGCCGGGGATGATGCTTGGCGGCACGCGCACGGCCGGAATGAGGGTTCCGCCCGGCGCTCCGACGTCGCAGCCGGCGAGGCCCGCCATGGCCATGGCTGCCCCCATGAGCTTGAGGACGTGCCGCCGGTCGTTCGGCTCGGCGAGCGCATCGGCAAGGCCCGGAAACTCGCCCGCCACGCGTTCAATGAACGCGGGATCGGCGGCCAGCTCCTCCAATGAACGCCACTGCGGCATCAGCGATGGCATATCGAACAATCCGTTAGCGTGCGGGCCCCGATGTGGTATTCGGCGAGGAGGCTCAAAGCGGAGGGCGTCTCCGCCGTTCGCTGCCACTCCGTATTGAAGATTTGATCCTTGGGACGCAGGTTGGGCCCGGGATCGCGGTGGCAGTTCAGGCAGAACTGCATCGTCAAGCTCTTGGCTTTGACGGTGAGCGGCATGCGCACGACTTCGCCGTGGCAGCTCGAGCAGCCCACGCCCTTGGCAATGTGAATGCTGTGGTTGAAATAGACGTAATCCGGGAGGTCGGTTACCCGGTTCCATACGATCGGCCTGCCCTCGGCGAGGCTCTGGCGGACGGGGGCGAGGGCCTCCGCGTTGGTCCAGATCTGGGAGTGGCAGGTCATGCAGACATAGGTCGGCGGCACGCCCGCCGTCGAGGAGACCTCCACCGACGTGTGACAGAAGCGGCAGTCGATCCCAAGCCCGCCCACGTGGTGCTCGTGGCTGAAGGGCACAGGCTGGCTGACCGGGAAGCCGACGCTGCGGGCGTACTCGGTCCGAGGCCAGAACCACCACCAGAAGAGACCGATCATGAGGATGGCAGCGGCACCGATCAGTGCCAGCTTGACCGCAAGATTCGCGCCTGGCTCAAAACTGGAGGCCATGCGGGCACTGCTCCCAGGCCAGCGATTGCCTCCCCCGAATGCGGCCAGCTTCTCGGCCAAGCTTTGATTCTTTCTGGGAACGCCTGCGCTTCACTGCGGTTCCCGGCGGTGGTCGCTCGCACCGCGCCTCGTCTCAGAGTCGAGTTGGAACGCGCGCACCAAGGGTCGACCCGGCCATCGCTGCGCTCAAGCCGAAGCGTGGAGGCGGAACGATGTTGCCACGCCGTCGTTGCCGTTTGGCATGAGCTCGGTCGGGTCGAGCCGACAATGTCGACGCCCCATGCCATTCGCGACTACGCCCTCATCGGCGACTGCGAAACCGCGGCGCTCGTGCACCGCGCGGGCTCGATCGACTGGCTGTGCTGGCCACGCTTCGATTCGGAAGCGTGCTTCGCGGCTCTGGTCGGAACGCCGGAGCATGGCCGTTGGGTGCTCGCGCCCGAGCCCTGTGCCCAGCGGGTAACCCGAAGATATCGCGGCGACACGCTGATCCTGGAGACCAGCTTCGAGACTGCGGACGGCAGTTGCGATGTCGTCGACTTCATGCCGATTCGTACGGAAAAATCCAAAATCGTGCGAGTGGTGGTCGGTCGGCGCGGCACGGTGCATGTGCGATCGGATTTGGCGCTGCGCTTCGACTATGGGCGGCTCATTCCATGGATCAAGCGGTTGCCAACCGGAGACTGGGAGGCGGTGGCGGGGCCGCACGCCGTAACTTTGTGCACGCCCGCAGAAAGCGAGGTGAGGGACGGCCGCATTCTGTCGAGCATCGATGTGAGCCCGGGGGACCGGAAGGCGTTCGTTCTCACCTATCGCGAATCGTTCAAGCCTCGCGGAGAGCCGGCGGAGGCGCAGCGTGCGCTGCTGCAGACGGAGGCAGATTGGACCGCGTGGACCTCCGCATGTGCGCTCGATCAGCCCTGGCGCAGCATGGCGATGCGCTCGCTCATCACCATCAAAGCCCTCACATACGCCCCGAGCGGCGGCATCCTCGCCGCTGCGACCACCTCGCTGCCCGAGCGCATCGGCGGTAGCCGCAACTGGGATTACCGGTTCTGTTGGCTGCGGGACGCCACGCTGACATTGCAGGCGCTCTCGCACGCGGGCTATGGCGCCGAGGCGGCGGCCTGGCGAGACTGGCTGTTGCGGGCGGCCGGCGGAATGCCGCAGGCGCTGCAGCCCGTTTACGGAATTGGCGGCGAGCACCGGTTGGATGAGCGGGAGATCGATTGGCTGCCGGGATTGGGCGGCTCGCGGCCGGTGCGGGTCGGCAACACGGCCTACAGGCAGCTCCAGCTCGACGTCTACGGAGAACTCCTGGACGCCATGCATCAAGCCCGGCGATGCGGACTGGCGCCGGAACAGGCGAGCTGGCACCTCCAGCTTAAACTCGTACAGCATCTCGAGAAGCGTTGGCGGGAACCCGACCGGGGGATCTGGGAGGTACGGCACGGCGACGAGCAATTCACGCACTCCAAGGTGATGGCATGGGTGGCGTTCGACCGGGCCATACGTTCGGCGCGCGAGTATGGCTTCGAAGCCCCGGTGGCGAGGTGGCGCGAGCTGCGTCGGCAAGTCCGCGACACGATTCTCCGGCACGCCGTTGATCCGGCACGTGGGTCATTCGTGCGCAGCTTCGGCAGCACCGAGCTGGATGCGAGTACTTTGCTCATCCCCATTGTCGGCTTCTTGCCGCCCGACGATCCAAGGGTGGCAGGAACGCTTCGCGCCATCGAGACCGCGCTGATGCACGGGGGCTTCGTCCACAGGTACGACACGCAGAGCGTGCACGATGGGCTTTTCGAAGGCGAGGGAGCATTTCTGGCCTGCAGTTTCTGGTACGCGGATAATCTCGCGCTGCAGGGCCGCTACGACGAGGCGCACGCCATGTTCGAGCGCTTGGCGGCGACCGCAAACGACCTCGGGCTGCTGGCGGAGGAGATCGATCCCGAAACGAATGAGCTGCTCGGCAATTTTCCGCAAACTCTCTCCCACCTCTCGCTGGTGAGCACCGCTTGCAATCTCGCAGGCCGCGGGCCGGCGGCGGCGCGGTCCGAGAGCGAGCCGCGCGGCGCCTAGTGCTTCATGGGGGTCCTGTTCGAACAGGACGGCGGCCGGCCTGGTCCGCGACGGTGCCGCTCCCACCTGTACCCTCCACGCCCGGCAGGAAGCGCACGCCCTCCGACACGAGGAACTTCCACATCGCCTCCGCGGCCGGCAACAGCCGCTTCTTCTTGTGCTTCACCGCATACCACTGGCGGATCACCGGCAGGCCGGCTACCGGGAGAACGGCGAGGCGGCCGGTCTCCACCTCGGCAGCGATCGTGTGGGCGGACAGGAAGGCGACGCCGAGGCCGGCGATCACTGCCTGTTTGATGGTCTCGTTGGAATAGACCTCCATGGCTATGCGGGGACGGAGGGCGGCTTTGGCGAACAGCCGCTCCATGAGCAGCCGCGTGCCGGAGCCGCGTTCCCGCACGACGAAGGTCTCCTTCGCGAGATCGGCGAGCTTCAGGCGGCGGCGCGACACGAAGCCGTGGTCGGCCGCCGCGATGATGACGTGCGGGTGATCGCCGATCACCTGCCGCTCGACGGCCATGTCC
The DNA here is from genome assembly GCA_036555805.1 of Hyphomicrobiaceae bacterium. Classification (GTDB taxonomy): domain Bacteria; phylum Pseudomonadota; class Alphaproteobacteria; order Rhizobiales; family Hyphomicrobiaceae; genus AWTP1-13. Next base: position 13,800 of record DATBKR010000602.1, read on the forward strand.
TCGGGCGGATATCCGGTGATGGCGATATCGAGATCGAGGCGGTCCAGCGCCGCCAATGTCTGCGCGCGGTTGCCGACCAGAAGCCGCAGCTCGATGCCCGGATGCATCTTGATGAAAGCGGCGAGCGCCCGCGGCACGACGTATTTGGCCGTGCTGACGAGACCGACCAGGACACGCCCGCGCCCGAGCCCGCGCATGGCCTTGAGCGCTTCGGCGCACTCGGCGAGGGCGGTCTCGACGCGCGCTGCCGTCTCGACGACCTGGCGGCCCGCGTCGGTCGGTCGCATCCCGCCTCTGGCGCGCTCGAAGAGAGCGAGGCCCGCGCCGTCCTCGATCAGCTTGAGCTGCAGCGTCACGGCCGGCGGCGTGACGCTCAAATCCCTGGCTGCTCCAGTGATTTTGCCCGTCCGCGCCACGGCCGTGACAATCCGCAGCTGCTTCAAGGTCAGGTCGCGCATGGTGACATGTAAAGTTTTTCTTTCGCTCAGAGAAAGATATTTGAAATTTCCTAAAAGCTCCAGACGCGTCATGTTCTCCGGCGGAGAGGGACACAGGGTCCGAATGGAGGACGCCGTGTGTCAGCAGATTTCTCTGGAGACCTATCTTGCCGGCTGGAGCACGAGCTGTGCCGATCGACGGCCGGTCGCGGCGGCCGTGCTGGCGCTGGCACATGCAGCCCGGCAGATTGCCGACCTGATCGCGAGGGGTCCGCTTGCCGGCGCCCTCGAAGCCGAGATCGGGACGAACGTCCACGGCGACGTCCAGAAGGAGCTCGACGTTCGCGCCAATGCCATCCTCGTTGCCGCGCTCCAGGCCACGCCTGTTGCCGCGATCGCTTCCGAGGAGCTGGATGAGCCGGTCATGTGCAACGCGAGCGCCCCGCTGATCGTGGCGATCGATCCGCTCGATGGCTCCTCGAACATTGACACCGACGTTTCGATCGGGACGATCTTTTCGATCCTGCCGGCACCGCCCAGCGCCATCGGCAGGGCGGCGCCCGCATTCTTCCAGCCGGGCTCTCGGCAGAGGGCGGCGGGCTACGTCATTTATGGGCCGCAGTGCGCCCTCGTGCTCACGGTCGGGAAGGGCACGCACATCTTCACTTTGGAGCGCGCGAGCGGCGAGTTCCGGTTGACGAAGCCCGCCATCCAGATCTCGGCTTCCGCCCGCGAGTACGCGATCAACGCTTCCAATCAGCGCCATTGGAGCGAGGCGATCCGGGCCTACTTCACCGACTGTGTCGACGGCGAGGACGGCCCTCGCGGGCAGGACTTCAACATGCGCTGGATCGCGTCTCTCGTGGCCGAATGCCACCGGATCCTGGCGCGCGGGGGCGTCTTTCTGTATCCCGCCGACGGCCGCAAGGGCTACCAGCAGGGGCGGCTGCGGCTCCTCTACGAGGCCAATCCCGTCGCGCTGCTCATCGACCAGGCGGGCGGCAAGGCGATCGACGGCCAAAACCCGATTCTGGAGATCGTCGGCACGTCTCTCCACCAGCGCACGCCCCTGATCTTTGGATCGCGCTCGGAGGTCGAGCTTATCGGCCGCTACGTGGCCGGTCGGCATGCGCTCAGCGAGCGCGCCCCGCTGTTCGGGCACCGCGGCTTGTTTCGTGCCTAGGCTGGAGGTCTCCCAGTGTCCGCCAAGCACCCCATCATTTCGGTCACCGGCTCCTCTGGGGCCGGGACCTCCACGGTCAGGCACACCTTCGAGCAGATCTTCCGGCGCGAGAAGGTCAGGGCCGCGTTCATCGAGGGCGATGCCTTCCACCGCTATGACCGCGCCGGGATGAAGGATGCGATGGCCGAAGCGGCGAGAGGGGGCGATCACAACTACAGCCACTTTGGACCGGAGGCGAACCTGCTCGATGAGCTCGAGCAGGTGTTCCGCCAGTACGCCGAGTCCGGCACCGGGCGCACACGCCACTACGTTCACAACGCCGACGAAGCCGAAATCGACGGCGCGACGCCGGGTGCGTTTTCGCCCTGGGAGGAGTTCCCGGCCGGTACCGACCTGCTCTTCTACGAGGGCCTGCACGGGGCGGTGGTGACCGACGGCATCGACATCGCTCGCTACGCCGACCTGAAGATCGGCGTCGTGCCAGTCATCAATCTCGAGTGGATCCAGAAGATCCATCGCGACAGGGCCGCCCGCGGGTATTCGACCGAAGCCGTGATGGACACGATCCTGCGCCGGATGCCGGACTACGTGCGCTACATCTGTCCCCAGTTCACGCAGACCGACATCAATTTCCAGCGCGTGCCGACGGTCGATACTTCGAACCCGTTCATCGCCCGCTTCATCCCGACGCCGGACGAGTCGATGGTCGTCATCCGCTTCCGCAACCCGCGGGGGATCGATTTCCCTTACCTCGTCTCGATGATCCACAACAGCTTCATGTCGAGGGCGAACTCCATCGTCATCCCCGGCGGCAAACTCGATCTCGCCATGCAGCTCATCCTGACGCCCCTCATCCTCAAGCTCGTCGAACGGCGTCGGCGCGCCTTCTGAACCCAAGGAGCGGAGGCATGAAGACCCAGCAACCGCGGCGGAAAGGAGCACGGAAATGGATGACAAGGCGAAGCCCGTGACCGGCCGGGAGCGCTACAGGCCCGGCGTGATGGAATACAGGAGGATGGGGTACTGGCAGCCCGACTACGAGCCCAAGCCCACCGACATCATCGCTCTGTTCCGGGTGACCCCGCAGGACGGCGTGGACCCTGTCGAGGCTGCGGCCGCCGTCGCCGGCGAAAGCTCGACGGCGACGTGGACGGTGGTTTGGACCGACCGGCTCACCGCGTGCGAAAAGTACCGCGCCAAGTGCTACCGGGTAGACCCGGTGCCGGGCAGTCCGGGGTCCTACTTCGCCCATATCGCCTACGACCTCGACCTGTTCGAGCCAGGCTCGGTGGTGAACCTCACCGCCTCCATCATCGGCAACGTCTTCGGCTTCAAACCGCTCAAAGCGCTGCGCCTCGAGGACATGCGCCTGCCGGTCGCCTACGTGAAGACCTTCGACGGACCGGCCACGGGCATCGTTGTGGAGCGGGAGCGGCTCGACAAGTTCGGCCGGCCGCTCTTGGGCGCGACCGTGAAGCCGAAGCTCGGCCTCTCGGGCCGCAACTACGGCCGTGTGGTTTACGAGGCCCTGAAGGGCGGTCTCGACTTCACCAAGGACGATGAGAACATCAACTCGCAGCCCTTCATGCATTGGCGCGATCGCTTTCTGTACTGCATGGAGGCGGTGAACAAGGCGCAGGCCGCCACCGGCGAGATCAAGGGCACCTATCTCAACGTCACCGCGGCCACCATGGAGGACATGTACGAGCGCGCCGCGTTCGCCAAGGAGTTGGGCTCGGTCATCGTCATGATCGACCTGGTGATCGGGTGGACCGCCATGCAGTCGATGGCCAAGTGGTGCCGCCGGAACGACATGGTCCTGCACCTCCATCGCGCCGGCCATTCGACCTATACGCGCCAGAAATCGCACGGCGTGTCGTTCCGCGTGATCGCCAAGTGGGCCCGGCTCGCCGGCGTCGACCACATCCACGCCGGCACCGTGGTGGGCAAGCTCGAGGGCGATCCCGCGACCGTCAAGGGCTACTACGACGTCTGCCGCGAGGACTTCGTGCCGAAGCGGCTGGAGAACGGCATCTTCTTCGACCAGGATTGGGCGAGCCTCAGGAAGACGATGCCGGTGGCGTCGGGCGGCATCCATGCCGGCCAGATGCACCAGCTGATAGACCTGCTAGGCGAGGATGTCGTGCTGCAATTCGGCGGCGGCACCATCGGTCACCCGATGGGCATTGCCGCCGGCGCGACGGCGAACCGTGTTGCGCTCGAAGCGATGATCCTCGCCCGCAACGAGGGGCGCAACATCGTCAGCGAGGGGTCCGAGATTCTCGCCGACGCCGCCAAACGGTGCACGCCTTTGCAGCAGGCGTTGGAGACGTGGAAGGACGTGACCTTCAACTACGCGTCCACCGACACCCCGGACTTTGTGCCGTTGGCAACCGCTGCCGAGTAGGGAGACGCACCGATGCGACTGACACAAGGCACGTTCTCGTTCCTGCCGGACCTGACCGACGAGCAGATCAGGAAGCAGGCCCAGTACGCCATCGACAAGGGTTGGGCGGTGAACATCGAGTTCACCGACGACCCACACCCCCGCAACACCTACTGGGAGATGTGGGGCCTGCCGATGTTCGACATCAAGGATGCCGCCGCTGCGATGACAGAGCTCAACGCGTGCCGGAAGGTGTACGGCGAGCGCTGCTACATCCGTGTGTCGGCCTTCGATGCTTCACACGGCTGCGAGTCCGTGAAGCTCTCCTTCCTCGTCAATCGGCCGAAGGACGAGCCGGGCTTCATGCTCGAGCGGCAGGAGCGCGGAGGGCGCCGCATCGCCTACACGACGCGCGCTTACGCGACCGACAGACCGGAAGGAGGTCGCTACCGCGGCTAAGTGTGATCGCAGGCCTCCCGACTGGGCCCGCCGACGGGCGCTTCGCCTTTCCCTTCCTCGCGTGTCAACGAGCGATGACGATGAGCACCGACCAAACCATCGAGCGCATGGAGCGGGCTTCCGACGCTGTCGCCACGGCCCGGGTGGACCTCGGGCGCGAGTTTGCCGAAGCCGGCATCGGCGAGGTGCTGGCCAAGCTCGACCGCGAGCTGGTCGGACTGGCACCCGTGAAGGGTCGCATCCGCGAGATCGCGGCCCTCCTGCTGATCGACCGCGTGCGCAAGCGCCTCGGCCTTACCTCGGAAACGCCCACGCTGCACATGAGCTTCACCGGCAACCCCGGCACCGGCAAAACCACGGTGGCGCTCAGGATGGCCGAGATCCTGCACAAGCTCGGCTATATCAGGAAAGGGCATCTCGTCTCCGTGACGAGGGACGATCTGGTCGGCCAGTACATCGGCCACACCGCCCCGAAGACGAAGGAGATCCTGAAAAAGGCGATGGGCGGCGTCCTCTTCATCGACGAGGCCTATTACCTCTATCGCCAGGAGAACGAGCGCGACTACGGCCAGGAAGCGATCGAGATCCTGCTTCAGGTGATGGAGACACAGCGCGACGATCTGGTGGTGATCCTCGCCGGCTACGCTGAGCGGATGGACAAGTTCTTCAAGAGCAATCCCGGCTTCCGCTCGCGCATCGCGCACCACATCGACTTCCCGGATTACGCGGACGAGGAGCTTTACCGCATCGCCGAGATGATGCTGGCCAAGCAGAGCTATCGCCTGAGCCCTGCCGGGCAGACGGCACTCAAGACTTACATCGCGGCCCGCAAGCGGCAGCCGCTGTTCGCCAACGCGCGTTCGATCCGCAACGCCCTCGACCGCGCCCGGCTGCGCCAGGCCAATCGCCATTTCGCTTCCGGGCGAGAGGTCACGGCGGACGAGCTCATGACCATCGATGCCCCGGACATACTCGCCAGCCGTGTGCTGAAAGCAGCTAGCGAGCTCGCAGCACCGGGCAGCCGTTCGCGCGATCGATGCTGACTTCGTTCCGGCCGCGCATCGGCTCCGCCTCCTGATATGACAAGCTCCTGGAACCGCAAGGCTCCAGGGGCTTTTCCTTTGCCGATCACCGAATGTCGGGCGGAATAACGCGCGCGTCAACGCAGCGCTCGCCGTTCCAGTATCTGAACTCGCCGCAGCTCACAGGACGCACTGGGACGACGGCGGAAGAATCGCTCCGGTACCGGTAAACGCGCGGCGCGGATTCAACGGACTCCTCGTAATGGGGGAGATCATTCGGTTGAACCTCGATGATCCGTTGAGCGAAAGCACCGCTGGAGCCACCGAGGGTTACCGTTGCCAGCGACGCGATAAGCATGGCTAGACGCATGCGTGGTCTCCTGTCTTGCGTCTCCTGTCTTGCACGACCAAACGTCCTTCCGAGCTCGGCGTCAGTTAGGTCTGTGCTCGCCCTGTCCATGACCACCTCCATTCGGAGCACTCTTGCCTTCTCGGCCATGGTCAGGCGTGCTGCGTTCTGCGCGTCCATCCGGATTGCCGCCGCCTTGGTGCATTCCACGGTTCAATTCTCGATGAGGTGCGGGGTTGACCTGGGGCTGGGGGTTGTAACCTCTGGTCTCGCCGCGATCGCGCCAATCCCCGCGTTCGGTGCGGACTTGGGGTCGCTCATTCCGGCCGCCTCGATCGGTGCGCTCTGCCTGGGGGCGCTCGGTTCGCTTCTCGATCCCGCGTTGAGGTCGGTCCCCATTGTGGGCGCTGCCTTTGCCGTGTTCGCGCCAGACGGTGCGCCAACGCCCGCGCTCGCCGTACCAGGACCGATCTCTGTAGTGGCGATCCCAGTAGGTGTCGAAGGAGAACGCGACGACGGGTAAGCCGATACGCGGTCCGTACTCCACAATTGTCACGCGCCGCCCATCATAGAGGTAGGCCAGCTCGTCTCCTGGCACCCAGCCCCTGGCGTCGCGCCAGCTCACGTCACACCACCGATAGGCGCGAAGGCAGCCGTGGACGTTCACGCGTACGTCCGACGGGATGCTGTCGACGACAGGAAAGTCGAACGCCGGCCCTGCCCGCAAGTTGGTGGACTCCGTGGTTACAGCAGAAAGTGCCAACGCAAGATTCGGCGCGATGGCTAGCCCGGTCACGAGGGCGCTCAATCCAACGGCTAAGCGTTTCATGACTTGCTCCGTTTGCGCAGCGCAGAGTGTGCGCGTTGTCTTGGTAGTCTCGGTTGGAAACGCAAAACGCATTGCCGCCTTGGATCGTTCCGCAACGATCAGCATGCAGGCTTGTGGGTCGGAGGAGCAGAACTTGCTTGTGCGAATATTCAGCGCATTACGACGTGCGGCGGCGAACTTGGCATTTCGCGTCCGAGAACGGCGCAAATATTCATGGGAACCTGCGTCACCGACGCGCGCAGACACCGACGCGCGCTGACGGCGCCGCCTTAGTGTCCAAGCTCGTCCGATCCCGCAACGTGAGTGGGCGACCCGTTCATCTCGCGTTCACGGAACCACGCGCCGAGGACCGGCGTTCACAACCGCGCCGGGGTGTTCCGCGATAATCAAAGGAGACGAAGATGAAGACCCTAGGTAGCTTGGCAGCCACGGTCCTTCTGGCGCTCGCAGTTCCAGCGCTCGCTCAAAACACGACAACCCCCAAGAGCGGCGCGGCGAAGATGAGTCAGGCCGATTGCACCGCGGCCTGGAGCAAGGCCGACACCGCAAAGTCGGGAAACCTGTCGCAGAGCCAGGCGCGAGGCATCGTGACCAACTTCAAGGCGGCCGACAGCAACAATGACGGCAAGCTCTCGCGGACCGAGTTCACCGCGGCTTGCGACAAGGGCCTCGTCATGGCGTCCGGTGCCACCGGCAGCGGCGGGCGGGGTATGACCGGGAACGACGAGCCAAGCTCGACGACGAAACCGGGTGGTAAGGGACCCGCGAAGTAGCGACTTCCTACTACTACGGGGTCCGGCGGCTTGGCCGGCGGGCCCCATTCGATGGCAGCACACGTCGCCCGGGGGACATACGCCGCTGCGCCCGCAGCCCGAAGCGGTTCCCGCGGGCACTGCCAGTCGGGAGTCGTGGGACAGGTGCCCTGCAGCGGATGGAATTGACGAGGCGGAGCGGTCCTTACTCGGCGAGAACGTACGTCCCTGGCGCGTCGCAGAGGGGGGCGTATCGCGGGTCCCCGGAGCCGACTGTCGGCGGCGAACGAAGCACTCCCGATCGTTGGCGAAGCCATCCGATCCATTCCACCCACCAGGACCCATCCTTGGCCGTCGCTGCGGCGAGCCAGGATTCGGGGTCGAGGTAGAGGTCGTCTGCGCGCGTCGTCATGGCGCGGTAGCTGCGGTGGGGGTGGCCGGGTTCCGACACTATGCCCGCGTTGTGCCCCCCGCTCGTCAGCACGAACGTGACGTCCGTGCAAGTCAGCAGGTGGATCTTGTACACCGAGCGCCACGGCGCGACGTGGTCTCTTTCCGTCGCTACCGCGAAGATCGGGACGCGGATATCGGTGAGCGCAATGGCCTTGCCGTCGACCTCATAGCGACCTTCCACCAGCTCGTTGTCGAGGAACAGGCGCCGCAGGTACTCCGAATGCATGCGGTAGGGCATGCGCGTCGCATCGGCGTTCCACGCCATCAGGTCGATCATGGGCGGGCGCTCGCCCATGAGGAACTCGTGGATTATGCGCGACCAGACGAGATCGTTGGAGCGCAGGATCTGGAATGCGCCTGCCATTTGCTTGGCGTCGAGGACGCCCTGCTCCCACATCATGTCCTCGAGAAATGTGATCTGGCTCTCGTCGATGAACAGCATCAGTTCGCCGGCCTCGGTGAAGTCCGTCTGCGCCGCCAGCAGGGTGACCGATGCCAGGCGCTCGTCGCCGACGTGAGCCATGGCGGCAGCTGCGATTGCGAGCAGCGTCCCGCCGAGGCAGTATCCTGCGGCGTGGATTTTCTCACCGGGGACGATGGCATTGATGACCTCGAGAGCGGACATGATACCCAGGGTCCGATAGTCGGCCATGCCGAGATCGCGATCCTCGGTATCCGGGTTCTTCCAGGAGATCATGAAGACGGAGAAGCCCCGATCGACGAGGTGCTTCACGAGTGAATTGTGCGGGGACAGATCGAGAATGTAGTATTTCATGATCCACGCCGGAACGATCAGTATCGGCTCGGGGCGGACCTTCTCGGTCGTCGGCAGGTACTGGATGAGCTCCATGAGGCGGTTGCGGTAGACCAGCTTTCCGCGGGTGGTGGCGACACCGCGCCCGACCTGGAACGCCTCGGTTCCCATAGGCTTCTCGCCGGTCGCACTGCGTGCCAGGTCGTCGATGAAGTTCTGCGCGCCACGCCAGAAGTTCATTCCTCCCTGCGCGATCGTGTGGGCGAAGATCTCGGGATTGGTGATCGGATTGTTAGAGGGTGCGAGCATGTCGAGAATCTGGCGGGCGCCGAAGCTCACGACGTTTTCGTGATGCTTCGACACACCGCGAACGCCGGTCGTCGCCGACTGCCACCATTGCTCCTGGCGAAGAAAGGCCTGGGCGAACAGGTTGTAAGGCCACTGCTGCCAAGCGGGCCCCGCGAAACGCTTGTCATAGGGGGAAGGCTCGACGCACGTCGCCGGGTTGGAACGGGTCGTCCAGCACTCGATCGCCGACCTTGCGAGCTGGACACCGGCCAATGCCGCCGCCTGCACGAGCGCCACCTGCTTGCCGGGAGACGTAGCGAGATGAACGGCCCAATCGAGATACGCCGCTCCAAGCGAGGCCGGCGACAGGCCCGAGGTAAGTCGAGCGGTGGCGGCGTGGGTGAACCGGTCGATGACGTTGGTCGCAACGACCGGGCCAGAGGGGGTGCGCTCGGCTGCCGTCCGCTGCGGCGCCAGGCGACCCGGGCGCACTTCGCGACGGGTGACCTTCACAATCCGGGCACGAGCAGCGCCGCCAGTCGGCGCGTGGCCTCGAGTGACTCTGGTTTCCGCCTGCCGATCTGCGGCCATCGGGCTCTCCCATGCCGAGATATCCTATCGAGATCGCCCGACGGCATCTCGGATCGCGATATCCGAATGGCCGCATCAGGCTTTTGATCAAACGCGAGATGGAGGGAGGAGTTCAGGTTCCCGGCGCCCCGTCTCAAAGACTGGGAGCGGCGCGCCCCTTGGGCGCTCGTTCTCGCATCGAGCCAGCGTGCTCTCGGTCCACCGTGCGTCTATTCGCCGCGCGGATCACAGCACCCCGATTCGAGGAGCGGGCGTTTATTCGAGGAGCGGCCATATAGCGGACAGATACGGACAAGTTCCGTTGACGTTGCCCGCCGGGAAGCGCCGATCGAGCGGGTAGACCTTCGCGCCGCTGAAACAGGAAGAGGGCGATGGCACGCACAGCGGTCGTCACGGGCGGCGTAACGGGCATCGGCGCGGCCACCTGCAAAGCCCTGAAGAGGGCAGGCAATCAAGTGGTGGCCACGTTCTACGGCAATGCGTCGGACGCGCGGACATTCCACCAGGAAACGGGGATTCCCGTCTACGAGTGGAGCGTCGCAGATTTCGAAGCGTGCCAGCGCGGCGTCGGCGATATCGTCAAGGCCGTCGCCCCAATCGACATCCTCATCAACAATGCCGGCATCACGCGCGACGCGACCTTGCACAAGATGGCATACGAGCAGTGGCGCGCGGTGATCGATGTCGATCTCGGCGGCTGTTTCAACATGTGCAGATCGGTCATCGGAGGGATGCGCGAGCGGCGGTTCGGAAGAATCGTGAATGTCAGCTCGATCAACGGACTTGCCGGCCAGTTCGGCCAGACGAACTACGCCGCTGCGAAGGCCGGCATCATCGGCTTCACCAAGGCGCTCGCCCGGGAAAGCGCTGCCCGCGGGATCACCGTCAACGCGATCGCGCCCGGTTATACCGACACGGCGATGGTCGCCGCAGTGCGCCCGGACATCCTGAGCAGGATCGTGGCCTCGGTGCCAGTCGGGCGTCTTGCGAAACCAGAGGAGATCGCGGGCGGCATCGCCTTCCTCGCCAGCGACAATGCCGGGTTCATCACGGGCGAAACCCTCTCGATCAACGGCGGCAAATATATGCAGTAGCTGGCCGGTGACAAGGGAGAGGTTGCGATGGGCGAAGTCGGCAAGAAGGGAGCAGCACCACTTAACCACTGCTGCGCAGACCGGCCGCGATCCCGTTGATGGTCAGGTGAATGCCGCGGATGATTCGCTCGTCCGCATCGCCATCCTCCTGGCAGCGGTCGCAGCTATCGAGCAGGCGCGCGTACTGCGGCATGGCAAGCACGCTATCTATCAACCGTCCGCAGTTGCGCAGATCCGCAATGGTCTCGAAAAGCGGCACGATATTGATGTCGAGCCGGCCGAGATCAGGCCGTAGCAGCCGCACTTCCTTCACAAGAAGAGCGACCTCGAGGATGTCGGAGACGGTGCCGGCCATCGAGATCACGTAGCTTGGACAAACTGCCGCACCGAAGCGCTTGTGGGCATCGGCGGCGACGCGCAGGATCGCGAGCTCGCGCTCGGCCTGGGGCGAGTAAGGGGCAAACGGTGAGGTCAGCGGCCTTGCAGTCTCGATCTGAGGAGCAGCGCGACGCGCCAATCCTCACCGTGCC
>DATBKR010000603.1:0-7778 GCA_036555805.1 Hyphomicrobiaceae bacterium
CGGCCTCGAGAGCGATGCCGAGGGACGTCAGGATGTTGCGCTCGTCGTCGACAAGGGCGATCGTGCTCTTCTCTTTCATCACGCTGATGTCCTGCCCGTTCGTCGCGCGCCCACGCCTCCACTGCATCCAAGCCCCGACGCGGGAGCATGGCTTGCGATTTGACGCATAGCCCGGTCAGAGTGCCAAGTGCCCCGGCGGTGAGCCGGAGCGCTTGTCCCCAACGATCACGCGACACCTCTCTCGATCCCCGATCCTGGTGAGACGAGCAGGCTAGTGCCCGCGCCGTGATCAGCTGCGCCTGCCGCCCTCCACCAGTGCAAGTGAAGCCATCCTTACGCGTCCCCCGCGCCGATTGCAACCAAGCGCAGCCCCCCGACACCGACCCCCACGCGCTGTCTTCGAAATATTATTACCGCACCCCCCGATACATTTTCCTTGGCAGCGGGGTGGTCAGGCCCCGGGGAATGTCCGTCAGTTTTATGCTCGCCCGCACCGCAATTCGTGGTTGTTGCGGCGCCTGCAGGCTCGCTTGCCTGAAGCAGCGCGGCATCGGGAAAATCCCATGCCACCTGCGTTCCCACTGCAGCGCAGCACAAGCTCTGCGGCGTTTGGTGCGCTTCCTGCCGGCTTTCGCGCTTGGCTAAAGACAATCTTGGCGATTGACGCGGAAAAAATGCGCGTCCCGCCGCAATCGACTCGACACAAGGACGACCGATTTGTGTAAATTTGCTCCTCCGCTTTTTGCACAGCGGTTCGAAAGCCCGAGGCTCTGCCGCCGCGAGGCCGGCATGGCAGACACCCCCGTTTTCTCTAAGCAGCAGCGGCCCGACCCATGACGAACGATGCCCCGTTTTCGGACCTCCTCGCCAAGGCGAAGTGCAACCTCAGCGACGCCGAGCTCGTCGAGGTCGCCCTGGCCCAGGGCGAGGGTCGCCTGACCTCGGCCGGCGCCCTGGCGGTGCAGACGGGGGTGCACACCGGCCGCTCGGTGCAGGACAAGTTCATCGTCCGCGATGCTGCCACCACCAAGGCCATCTGGTGGGACAACAACAAGCCCATGTCCCCGGAGCATTTCGAGGTGCTCCTGGCCGACTTCCACGCCCACGCCGCCACGCGCGAACTGTTGGTTGAAGACCTCTACGCCGGCGCCAGCCCGACCCACCGCCTGAGCGCGCGCATCTTCGTGGAATTTGCCTGGCACGCGCTCTTCATCCGCCACCTCCTGCGCAAGGTGCCGGTGGCTGAGAAGGCGGCCTTCACGCCGGGCTTCACGGTGGTGAACCTGCCGTCCTTCCGTGCCGATCCCAACCGCCACGGCGTACGCACCGAGACGGTGATCGCCTGCAACTTCCCCAGGAAGCTTGTGCTGATCGGCGGCACCTCCTATGCCGGCGAGACGAAAAAGTCGGTGTTCACCTATCTCAACTACGTCATGCCCGAGCGCGGCGCGATGCCGATGCACTGCTCGGCGGCCGTGGATGACCAGGGGCAGTCGGCCGTCTTCTTCGGGCTGTCGGGAACGGGAAAGACCACGCTCTCGTCCGATCCCAGGCGCACGCTCGTGGGCGACGACGAGCACGGCTGGGGCGAGGAGGGCATCTTCAATTTCGAGGGCGGCTGCTACGCCAAGACCATCCGCCTCTCCCAGGAGGCCGAGCCCGCCATCTGGGCCGCCACCAACCGCTTCAGCACGGTGCTGGAGAACGTCGTTCTCGATCCCGCAACGCGCGTCGCCGAGTTCGACGATGGGCGGCTCACCGAGAACACGCGCGCGGCCTACCCGATGGAGTTCATTCCCAACGCCAGCCCCACCGGCGTGGCCGGGCACCCGAAGAACCTGGTCATGCTGGCCGCTGACGCGTTCGGCGTGCTGCCGCCCATCGCTAAACTGTCCCCGAGCCAGGCCATGTACCACTTCCTCTCCGGCTACACCGCCAAGGTGGCGGGCACCGAGAAGGGCCTGGGCAGCGAGCCGCAGGCCACCTTTTCAACCTGTTTCGGCGCCCCCTTCATGCCGCGCCACCCGTCCGTCTACGGCAACATGCTGCGCGACCTGATCGCCAGGCACGGGGTAAGCTGTTGGCTCCTCAACACCGGCTGGACCGGCGGCAAGTTTGGCGTGGGCGGGCGCATGCCCATCAAGGCCACGCGCGCGCTGCTCGATGCGGCGCTCTCCGGCGCGCTTGCCTCCCAGCCCATGCGCACGGACGCCCTGTTCGGGTTCCAGGTGCCGCTGGCGCTGCCCGGCGTCGACTCCCAGATCCTCAACCCCCGCGAGACCTGGACCGACAAGGCCGCCTACGACCAACAGGCCCGCGCCCTGGTCGACATGTTCCGTGCCAACTTCGCCAAGTTCGCAACCCACGTCGACGCCGACGTGCTGGCCGCCGCCCCCGCCCTCCGGCAGGCCGCGGAGTAGGGCGCCGTAGGGTGCGTTAGCGCGAAGCGCGTAACGCACCGATATCTCCGGTGTGCGCGTCGAATTGGCTGAGCCCTGAAGCGGCTCTGCCGCGAGGGATGGTGCTGCTTGCGCGACCTTGTATGGCCCGCCGCCGCTACTCCTTGTGCGTCTCCACGAGTCCGTCGTCCGGCTTCACCTGGCGGACGATGTCGTGCGTGGCCAGGCCCTGGGCGCACCAGATTGCTATCTGCTTGGCCCAGCGGTCCAGGCCGTGCCGCTCCTGGCCGCGCCCGCTGGCCTTCAGGAGATAGGCATCGAGACCGCGGCTCTTGAGCGCTTCGTGGTAGAGCGCTTGCGTCGCGAACGGCACATTGGTGTCGCGCGGGTCGCCCACCACAAAGATGCGCAAGGCGGGGTCTGCCTTGATCTCCTGCACATGCTCGATCGGGTCGAAGAAGGTCCGGGCCCCCGTCACATCGGCGGGCCATCGCCGCGCCTCCACGCGTGCGCGCACCGCGACGACGGCAGACGTGAGCACGGCGCACTCCACGTCCTGGCGCCGGGCCAGCATGGCGCCGACCACGTGGCCGCCCCCCGACTGGCCGGCGAGGACAAAGCGTCCGATCCTGTGCCGGCGCTTGATTTCGTCGAGGGCCCCGTCCATCAGTTCGACTTCGCGCACCTGACGCCGGTTCGCATGCTGGCCCGACGAGCCGTAGACGCCCGGTCTGGCGATGAAGATGGCGGGCCGGCCGGCGCTGGCAGCGATGGCGCGCATCTCCGCCTTGAGGCGGGCCGGATCGTTGTCGCGGTAGCCGATCACCTTGTGCTCTCTGGTAACGGTGAAGTCGCGGTTCCACCTGCGCCACAGGCGGTCGCCGTGGAAATAGACGATCGCCTTCTGGTTCTTGTCCCCCAGGCCGCCGCTGAAGTAGCGGATGCAGTCGCCCTGGCCCGATCTGGCCACCCAGACGCTCTCGCTCAGGGCGGCGCACTGGGCTTCCGTCATGGAGGCGCCCTTGAGCACGAACGCAGGCTTCATGGTGTCCTGGTGGGACGCCTGGGAAGAGGCGGCAGCGGGCCATGCCAGCAGACTGAGGACCGCGTACGCCGCGAGGCGCAGGCGTGCTTGCGTGGACATGGGCTTCCCCCCGAGATAGCATAGATCAGGCTAAGCCGCGCCAACGCTTGCAGTTCACGGCGCGTGCCGGTCCACCAGCCGCACGATGTCGCGCATGATCGCGTTGAGGCGGAAGTCCTTCGGCGTGAAGACGGCGGCCACGCCGAGGCGCCTGAGGCCCTCCGCATCGTCGGGCGGGATGATGCCGCCCACCACCACGGGCACGTCGTCGAGGCCGCTCGCGCGCAGGCGCTCCATCACCTCGGCCACCAGCGAGGCGTGGCCGCCCGAGAGGATCGACAGGCCGACGACGTGCACGCCCTCGTCCCCGGCGGCGCGCACGATCTGCGCGGGCGTGAGGCGGATGCCCTCGTAGACCACCTCCATCCCGCAGTCGCGGGCGCGCACTGCGATCTGCTCGGCCCCATTGGAATGGCCGTCGAGGCCGGGCTTGCCCACCAGCAGCTTGATGCGGCGGCCGAGGCGCCCGGAGACTCGATCCACCTCGGCGCGCACCTCGCCCAGGCTGTCCTCGCCCGTGGCGGCGCCGGCCGTGCGGCCGACGCCGGTGGGCGCGCGGTACTCGCCGAACACGGAACGCAGCGCGGCTCCCCACTCCCCGGTGGTGACGCCGGCCTTGCCGCAGGCGATGGATGGCTCCATGACGTTGCGACCCTCCCTGGCGGCGGCTTCCAGTTCGGCCAGGGCCTTGCTTACCGCGGTCCCGTCGCGGAGGGCCCGCCAGGCGGCGAGGCGCTCGATCTGTTCCTTCTCCACCGCCGCGTCGATCGCCTCGGTCGCGCCGGCCCCGGCCGCCAGCGGCGACGGCTCGGTGTCGGCCCAGCGGTTGACGCCCACCACCACCTGCTCGCCCGACTCCACCTTGCGCAGCCGCTCGGTGTTGCTCTCGACAAGCGCGCGCTTCATCCAGTCGATGGCCGCGACCACCCCGCCCATGGCGTCGATGCGGGCCAGCTCCGCCTTCGCCGCCTCCTTCAGCTCGTCCACCTTGCGGCGCACGGCGGTCGAGCCCTCGAACAGGTCGGGGTATTCGAGCAGGTCGGTCTCGCAGGCCAGGATCTGCTGCATGCGGATGGACCACTGCTGGTCCCAGGGCCGCGGCAGGCCCAGGGCTTCGTTCCAGGCGGGCAGCTGCACCGCACGGGCGCGCGCGTCCTTGGACAGGGTGACCGCCAGCATGCTCAGCAATATGCGGTAGACGTTGTTTTCCGGCTGCGGCTCGGTGAGGCCCAGCGAGTTGACCTGCACGCCGTAGCGGAAGCGTCGGTGCCGCGGGTCGGACACGCCGTAGCGCTCGGCCGTGATCTCGTCCCACAGCTCCGTGAACGCCCGCATCTTGCACATCTCGGTGACGAAGCGCACGCCGGCGTTGACGAAGAACGAGATGCGGCCGACCACGGCCCCAAGCTCCGCGGACGGCACCTCCCCGGAGGTCCGCACGGTGTCGAGGATCGCTTGCGCCGTGGCGAGCGCGAAGGCCAGCTCCTGCACGGGTGTCGCTCCCGCCTCCTGCAGGTGGTAGGAGCAGACGTTGACCGGGTTCCATTTCGGCATCGTCCGACAGCTGAAGACGATCGTGTCCTTGGTCAGCCGCAGCGACGGCTCCGGCGGGAACACGTAGGTGCCGCGCGAGAGGTATTCCTTGATGATGTCGTTCTGGGTCGTGCCGGTGAGCTTTTCACGCGCCGCGCGCTGCTCGTCCGCCACCGCCACATAGAGGGCGAGCAGCCACGCGCCCGTGGCGTTGATGGTCATCGACGTGTTCATCGCCTCGAGCGGGATGCCGTCGAGCAGCGCGCGCATGTCGCCGAGGTGGCACACGGGCACGCCCACCTTGCCCACCTCGCCGCGGGCCAGCTCGTGGTCGCAGTCGTAGCCCGTCTGCGTCGGCAGATCGAAGGCGATGGACAGCCCGGTCTGCCCCTTGGCGAGGTTCTTGCGGTAGAGGGCGTTGGACTTGGCCGCCGTCGAGTGCCCCGAATAGGTGCGGATGAGCCACGGGCTCTCGCGCGCCACAGTGGAAGGGGTCAGACCCCTCGCCTGAGCCCTGTCGTTCAAGCCATCGGGTGAAGGGGTCAGACCCCTCTTGTCCGCCCTGTCGTTCAACCCGTCGGTTGGCGGCGAGGGGTCTGACCCCTTCTCTGACCCCTTGACCGGCGCGGTCATGTCGTCGCTCCTCGTTTCGCACACGCGAGATGCCCCAACGTAGCCGAGGCGGCTTTTGGCGCAACCGATTTGCCCGCACCGGCGGGATCCGCTCCCTTGTGTCTGGCGGCGATATTGAACAAGAGGTTGCGCGCACGGGCCTTGGCCGCTTGGGACAGTGCGGACGCCACGCCCCCGGCAGGCTTATCCCCGTGATCCCGAGTGGTGTTAGAATTGGATGGCCCAAAGTATATCAATAGGATATATATTATAGTGGAAAGTATTGTTAAGCATGAGCGCCAATCTTCAAAATACAGATTGACAGCGCGACGCTGATTTGCTATCGTTCTGCTATCGTCACCACAGTAGCGCGCCCCGCCCTCCTGCGACATCCGCCGCGCGGGCGCTCTCCACCGAACCCCCGAGAATGCCGATGCCGTCCAAGCTCACCACCGAGCAGTGGGCCGAGGCCCGCCGCCTGCGCGCCGGCGGGACGCCGTTCGCGGACATCGCCGGCCGGTTCGCCATGTCCGAAGTGACCGTGCGAAGACGCGCCCACCGGGAAGGCTGGGCCGAGCCGGCGGGCAGCCCCCGCCGCAGACCGGCCACCGTGTCCGCCGCCGTCGCCGGCATCCGCAGCCGTCTGGCGCTGCGGCTCTACAACGTGATCGAGTGCAAGATCAGGATGATGGAGCTGCGCATGCAGAGAGAGCTGCAGGACCAGGAGTGCAACGCCGACGGCGGCATGCCGCCGGCCCCCACCAAGGACGAGCGCGAGAGCTTCGCCGCGCTCATCCAGAGCATCAACCAAGTCACGGAGATGGCCTCTGACCCCGCCAGTGCCGCCGACGGGAGGAGAAGAACCGCAAACGCAAATCGGGCCGTCAACCCCCAGCTCACCGCCCTCAGCGACGACATCGACCCCGACGGTCTCGCCGTCGCATGCGAGAAGGACCAGTACCGCAGCGAACTTGCGGAGCATCTTGGAAGAATGTTCCCGAAGCCCTGAGGGCCTCGACTTCCTCGCCACGCACCTTAGGCCCGAGCAGTTCCGCGGCCTCGTCAACTACCATTGGGCGGTGGCCGCCCGAGACGACCAGCTCGCCCCCGTCCTCGGCAAGGGCGGAGGCCGCTGGCACACTTGGCTGCTGCTCGGCGGCCGCGGCTCCGGCAAGACGCGCGCCGGCGCCGAGTGGGTGCGTGCCCAGGTGATCGGCGAGCCGCCCCTGGCCGACCGCCGCTCGCGCCGCATTGCCCTGGTCGGCGACACCATCGCCCAGGTGCGCTCCATCATGATCGAGGGCGTCTCCGGCCTCATGTCCGTGTACCCGCCGAAGGAGCGCCCCAAGCTGGAGGTCTCGCGCAATCAGCTGGTCTGGTCCAACGGCACCATGGCCCAGTTGTTCGGCGCCGACGACCCCGACAGCCTCAGAGGCCCGCAGTTCGACGCCGCCTGGTGCGACGAGTTCGCCAAGTGGCGCCGCCCGGATCTTGCCTGGGACAACCTGCAGTTCGCGTTGCGACTCGGCCGCTGGCCGCAATGCGTCATCACGACCACGCCCCGGCCGATCCTGCTCTTGAAGAAGATCGTGGACGACGACGCCACAGCCGTCACCCGCTCCCGCACGGCCGACAATGCCATGTTCCTGTCGCCCTCGTTCCTGGCCGAGATGCAGCGCCGCTACGGCGACACGCCCATCGGCCGCCAGGAGCTGGAGGGCGAGATCGTGGAGGAGCGCATGACCGGCCTCTGGAAGCGCAGCCACATCGACCAGGCCCGCACGGTGGCACGCCCCGAACTCGTCCGCATCGTCGTCGCCGTCGATCCGCCCGTCACCTCCACCGCCGGCTCCGACAGCTGCGGCATCATCGTCGCCGGCCTCGGCGTCGACAAGCGCGCCTACGTCGTCGCCGACCGTACCGTGCAGGGCCGCGAGCCCACCACCTGGGCCAAGGCCGCCGTCGCCGCCTACCACGACCACGAGGCCGACGCCATCGTGGTCGAGACCAACCAGGGCGGCGACCTCCTGGTGCAGATGTTCAGGAGCATCGACGCCATGGTGCCGGTGAAGAAGGTCTACGCCAGCCGC